>JANJTG010000043.1 GCA_024711265.1 Bdellovibrio sp.
GGTTGAATACACCAGTCTTGAAAACTGGCAGCCCTTCGCGGGGCTCGAGGGTTCGAATCCCTCACTCTCCGCCATTTTGGCCATTTAGGCCCCTCTGATAGACACCCGAAAAATCAATTCTAAGTACTGACGATTTCGCCGTTAAGAACTTTTACGGTATCTTTCATAACAGACGATTGCGAGTGAATGTCCTGCGCTGTAGAGACGATTCCTTGGGCCTGTCGGTTGTTCTCCTGAATGACTTGCTCAAGATGATTCATGGTTTTATTGATCTGTTCGATACCGCGGGCTTGTTCTTCGTTGGCGCTGGCAATCTCGGCAGAAATACTTGCAACCTTCTGAATGCTGTCTGAAATCGAGGCCAGCAAAGTTCCGCTTTTGTTGGCCTTCTGAGTTCCTTCCGCGACCTGACGAACGCTTTCTTTAATCAATCCTGTGATGTCTTTTGCCGAGGAGCCACTTCGTTGAGCCAGGCTCTGGACGGCTTCTGCGACAACCGCAAAACCTTTTCCATGCTCTCCGGCGCGTGCGGCCTCTACCGACGCGTTGAGTGCCAATAGATTTGTCTGAAATGCGATGTCTTCGATAATCGTGATGATCTCTTCAATCTTCTTTGATGATGTTGCGATTTCATTCATCGAAGCGATGAGGTCTTGAATTTGTTTGTTCCCATCTTTGGCCAAGGCCGAGGTCTCCGCCGTTAGTTGCGCGGCTTGTTTGGCGTTGAGGCTGCTAGTTTGCACCATAGAGTTGATTTCTTCGATAGAAGCCGCCGTTTCTTCAATCGAGCTTGCTGCTTGAGCGGCGGCATCTGCCAAAGAGCTGCCGGATTCATTCAGAGTCGAAATGGACTCGGTCACTGCGGAAGAAGATTGATTGAGATTCACGGAAAGAACTGAAACTTTCTTAGAGAAAATGCGTGCTACAACGATCACGATCAACAAGAGCGCCACCAGTCCCACGGTAGAACCGAGGATCTGCAGCAAAAGAGCTTTTCTGGCTTCGGCCAAGATGGCAGACATGGGCGTTTTTACAACGAGAGACCACGTTTGTTCTAAGTTCCACACGGGAATGGGGGTGATGGTATAAAGAACATCTTCTTTTAGCTCGCTGTCGTAAAGCTCTACAGTTTTTTGTTCGTGGGAGGTGATGATTTGTTTGATCGAGTCATCAAAGTTAACAGGCTTATTTAGAAGGTCCTCATTCGGGTGGGCAACGAAATTATCACCGTCAGAGACTAAGTAAGACACACTTTCAGCATAAGGTTTGATCTTCCCCACAAGCTCGGTGATATCTTTTAAGTTCAAATCAACGCCGACGATACCCAAGGCCTTGTTGCCGATCACCACGGTATAGACGGCCGATGTCATGGTGATCTTTTTGCCGTCGATCGTATCGGTGTAAGGCTCAATAAGCATGGACTTCTTGGAATTGATGGGATTGAAGTACCAATCCCCTAGGTCCGGAGTTTCTTCGTTAAGAAGTGTTTTATAGATAAGCGTGTCGCCTTTACGTATCCACCAAGGATAAAAACGGCCGGTCTGTTCATGGAGTTCTTTGTTTTTAAACTCTTGATCCCGTCCATCAAAAGCATCGGGCTCCCAGGCACTCCAAGTCGCAAGATAGCCTGGATCCGAAGATAAAAGGTCTTTCAGATCAAGATAGGTTCGATGGCGATTCTGTGTTTGATTG
Source organism: Bdellovibrio sp. (assembly GCA_024711265.1). Taxonomy (GTDB): domain Bacteria; phylum Bdellovibrionota; class Bdellovibrionia; order Bdellovibrionales; family Bdellovibrionaceae; genus Bdellovibrio. The sequence goes on from JANJTG010000043.1 coordinate 1,693, forward strand.
GAAACCTGGGTGCTTAAGGATCGACCAAGAATCTCCACTTGAGCGAAGGGTTTATTAATGAAAGCTCGAATTTCCTCTGAATATCTTCTGGATGTCTCTAAGGAGTTGGCGACGGCATAGTTTCGAGCTTCGGAGTAAATCTGTCGTGAGGAGATAAGACCCAGCACTACAAGAACTGTCGTCGAAACAAGGGCAATAGGAACCAAGAGTTGATTCGTCATGGAGAGCTTGCGGAAAAAGTTCATGCGTCGTCCTGTATTAGAAATTTGGCAACATCGTATAAAAATAAATTATCGCCGCTCTGGGATCAACAAGAGGCAGAAGAGGTCTAGGAGCTTGGTGATCGCGAGAGTTTTTCTGAATGATGACTTTGAGCTTGCTCTTCGCGGGAAATACAAAGATTCTAGCTCGGTATGATGGAACTAGTAGATATTATCTTACATCTTGATCAGCATATTCCCGAATGGATCGCCTTTTTTGGTCCTTGGCTATATGTCATTTTATTTCTAATCATTTTTGCGGAGACCGGCCTGGTTGTGACGCCCTTTTTGCCGGGCGACTCCCTGTTGTTTGCATTGGGCGCTTTTACAACCATGCAAGATGGTTTGAATCTATGGATTCTTCTCTCAAGCCTGACGATCGCCGGAATCTTGGGGGATACTGCGAACTATCATATCGGGAAGTACCTGGGACCCAAAGTGTTTGAAGGGAACTCGCGGATCTTTAAAAGACAATATCTTGATCAGACCCATGCGTTCTATGAAAAGTGGGGTGCATTCACGATTGTTGCGGCTCGTTTTGCACCGATTGTTCGTACTTTTGCTCCGTTTGTCGCGGGCATTGGTGAAATGAAATATCGTCGTTTTGTTTTTTATAACGTCATCGGTGCTATTGCTTGGGTGTTTACTTTTGTTTTAGCGGGACACTTCTTTGGCAATCTTCCAGTGGTGAAAAAGAACTTCCATATCGTGATCTTTGGCGTGATCGGCGTTTCTTTACTGCCAATGATTTGGCCATGGCTTTCTTCAAAACTTAAGAAACAAAGAATCTAAATTTTTTGTATGGGCTGCTATTTTTCTAGGACGGTGTCGGGCACTCGACCGACTCCATAATAGCGCTCGGCAATTTTCTTAAGGTCTCCATTGGCTTTCATTTTGGAGAGGCTTTCGGAAATCATGGGAAATATCTTGTCGTGAAGCGGATGAGATTTTGCAATAAGAAACGAAAGCGGAACCTTTGTTAAATCTGAAGGGAGCTTGGCGACCTTGAACTGGGGATTGTTTTTTAAATAAAAATCACCGGAAAGATCCAAAACCAAAGAGACGTCAACGCGGTCTGATTCCAACACTTTAAAAAGTTGTTCAATATTGCTGACTTCTAACGGAACGACGCCAGCATTTTTTAGCATGGGAACAACAGCACTTCCCCGCAAAGCGGCCACACGGTAGGTCCGTATCTTTTCGATGGTAATAAGAGGACTTTTCAAGAAGGAGCTTTTGGTAGGCACGTAGGCTGAAAATGCGCCGGTAATCATTGTGATGTCAGAAAAAAGGCCCGCATCAATTTCCCTCTTAAAGTTCAAGGCTGTGCCCAGGTGGACATATTTTTGTCTGTTTTGTGGTTTGAGTACTTCGATAACAGATCTGCGGAGTGGAAAAATATGGTAGTCCAACTTCACATCAAGAGGTTTGATGGTTTGCTCGAAAATTTCGATAAGGAAACCTTCGACGGAGTCCCTTTTGCTTTCCATCATATAAGGTGGATAGTAGAACGTCGCTACTTCAAGCGATCTTAGCGAGCTGGCGTATGAAGAACAACTCAACAGCAGAGCGATAAGAGCAAAAAACCAACGCATATTCAGTGATAGTAGACCAGATGGGCGGAAAAACAAGATTCTATTTCTTTAGTCTAGGCGAGGTGGAGGCTTAAGCCGACGCCTTAGCGCGAATCCTCGCAAGGTGTGGGCTTGCCTCGAAGAAGACGGGGTCCACTTCGGCATAATATCTTAAAATGCAATCCCGAGCATAGGCTCCCGATTTTCTGTGGTTGGGGTGTGGACTGCTAAGCAGTCTTTCAAGGGCCGCCAAAAGATCGTCATTGAGTTGCTGTTTTGCGACTTCCACAATCGTGTCGGCGGCGACGCGATTGTTTTCTGAATACATTTTTTCCCAGATCTTTCGTGCGGGATAATTAAAATGTCCCAGCACTAAAATGGCGTTTGCTTGAACACGAGGATCATTGTGATCAAGAAGTCGAGTCAAAGACTCTATGATTCGAGGGGTTGCGGCTTGAGCCGGGATCACCCGACCTACCAAGCTGACCATGGCCGAGAGGGCCTTGGTACTTAGAAGTCCTTCACTTTCGCTGTGCACGAAATTACTTAAAACAAGATCAGACTCTTCAATAACCTCGCCCGTGGTTTCAGCAAAACGATGATGTTTCAATGCAGAAAGAATCGATATCAGGTCGCCCTCTCGTTTAGTGAGAGCCATTAGTCGTACTTTCCTAAGAATATGTAGCAAGTGAGTGTCGCTACGGAAGTAAGCCAACTGCTCCCAGCGAGCCGAATTAAAAACCCAATCGATAGAGTTAAAGTCGCGTGCGCGACAAAGGAGGGACTCTTCTTTGAAACCTTTCAGTTGATTCACTTTTCGATCAAAAATAAAAGCAAGGCCCTCCGTGAAAGGAGAAGCCTCTTTAAAAAACGTGAGAACTTGGTGACTTTTGTCGTCAACAAGGGACAAAAGACGAACCGACTCAATCAAAGGAAGTCCACTAAGGGCATGTCCCTCATCAAGCTGAGTGAAGCGCATCATGCCTTTGGCGAAGGACCCTTTAAGTTTAAAATAATGATTCGCTTCTTTGGGAAGCCCTGCTTCAATCAAAGAGGCTTCGTGAAATAAATCACGAATGCAAGCCGTAGCCAAAGATTCGGTGGACAGTTCCGGCGACATCTCATCTTTAAACTGGAAGACGATTTCGTCGCCGACAAATTGATAGATCAGCCCATCGTATCGTTCGATCACCGCGCGGGCCCGGGCGAAGTATTTATTTAAAATCTGGATAAGATAGGTGTCGTCCTTTTCTAAAAACAACTGAGTGTAACCGTTAAGATCCACTCGACACATGGTTGCTTGAAAACTGTACGGCGCAGGCCGCCCACTTTGCAATTCGTGTTTGATGGCTGGCCCCACGGTTTCGCCATAGACCTCGCTGAGTTTTTCAAGGCGGACGCGCTCGCCCTCAAGTCCCATGGAGGCCTTCAAAAGAGTGTCGGCTTCTAAGGATCGAGTTTTAATTTTGGAAATATCGGCGCGCGAGCGGCTTGAAAGGACTTTGGAGAGGTCAATAATATCCTTCAGAAGAAGATAGACGATCAGCGAAAGAATCGCGGTCACGATAACAAGGTCCCGAATAATGAAGGACTTCATCATCCAAGCTGTCTTTAAGATGGCTCTATTTTTGTTTTGCAGAACACCTACCGTAAACTTGGTGTCTTGCAGTTTCACGGTGCGAATGGCCAGTTCCTCGTTCTCGACAACGCGGTTGAAAATTTGATAGTTGACGTTAATTCCAGTCAGATTGTCGAAGTTATTGTACCAAAGAGCCACCTGATCGCCCCGTTGAACGATGTAAAAATCCACGAGGTTCAGAGTGCGCGATTTTTCGAGACGCTCTTTAAGTAAAGAAAAATTTTCAGTAAGAACAAGCGGAATGAAGGACTCTTGCACAAAGGACATCTGTTGCTGGCGCTGCAAGATTTGTTGTTCGGTAACTTCTTTGGCGTTGAGATAAAACTGTGTGGAGCTGGCGATCACGTATCCTATCCAAAACAAGGAGACGATCAAGACGACAACGGATTTGTTCTTTCTATTTTTGGCGAACAAAGCGGTCCCCCTGATCTAAGAAGATGACGTCCCCTTTTTTTGCGCCATAAGAGTTTCCGTATAAATCCATGATGGTGATCTTTTGAGACTCAAGCTGTCGATTAAAGGCAGGGTCGCGAAGCTTTTGTTTTGCCGAAGTATAGTCACTCTGGGAAATAAAAGTGATGACCTCGTCCTTAGAGCCAATCGAAGAAGACGATGAGGAGGCTCCTCGATTTGTCGAGGCAGGATTTCTTTGCGTCGAGGGACTGGAGGCACTGAAGGAAGGGCTTGCCGCTGAGGCACCTCCGCCCCCAGCCGCTTGAGAAACTTCGTTGTCGCCGGAGGCAGCATTTTGCGCTTTCGCAATATCTGCAGGCGCCGAGTTGGGAGACTTATTCGGTATGGTTTGAGAGGCCTTTTGCTGCGTTGACGAAGATGTTCGGCTAGCGTCGGGAGCACCAACACCATCTAGAGTGATGCTTTCAACGACGCGTTCGTCAGACTTTAATCCGCTTCGGGACTTGACCCCAAGAAGTGTGCTGGCCGGGACGCGACCTCCGACCACGGAATCATCTGCTGAAGTGGCAATGTCATTTGCCGAGGCGGGCCCGCGCTGTGGAGAAGAAGAGCTGGCCAGCGTTTGGGCCGCGGCAGCGGGCGTACTCATGGCACCCGCAATGTTATTGGCAACACGAAGAAGACCTCCACTTTCTGAAGCCGAACGTGTCAAGGCCGCTTGAGCGCCAGCATCAGTTTGGGGAGGAGGATTGGAAATGCTTGCAGAAAGTGTTGATGCTGAGGGTGCTGCCGTTTGGGCGATCGTCATTTCAACAGGAACATTGGCGGCAACACCTTGATTGGCAAGCGCGGATCCTTGTTGAATATTTCCTTCGGAAGGAACGACGCCTTTTGGAGACGTCCCGGCATTGATATTCGCACTGACTTCAGCATTGCTTGCAAGGATTCCTGCTGAAGCATTTCCGGGAGTAACGAACATGCCATAGCTTTTGAAGTTGTTTCCGGTAAGACGAGGCGCTGGTCCACTCAAGTCTTTACAGATTTTTTGAATGTTCGTCACGTCCTGTTCAGGGAAAAGGCCCATGCGGTGAAGGAGTTCATGCTCCAGATATTCCCGCTCAAGAGGAAAATCGGCGGAATCATCTGCGGGTTTTTGCAGAGTGATTGTTCGATCCTTTTCAGAAGTTTTGGCAGGCTTGGATTTCACACCTTCTTTAGTCAGCTCACACTTGAAGGTTGGTTTGTTGTTGGCACTTTGTTGGGCCAGTTGCATTTTCTGCAACTCGTATCCTGTTGTTAATAATTCAAAGGACAAGGCGTTGTCTGGGCCTTTTTTAAAGGCTTCTTTAAATTTTGGATTTTTGAAACAAGTAAGAAGCTTATCGGGCTGACTCGATAGAGTGTTATTCAAGTATATAGAAAGGCGTCGCAACTCTTTAGGGTGCATGAGCTCTTTGCAGGACGGATCGATCAGATTTTCTGTGATGGCGTCCTGAATGACATTTTCATTGAGCTCCTGGCTAAACTCTTTCAGCTTGTCTTGCATGTCGGCAAGCTGTGTTTTGCAGAGATCATCGGCGGGTGAAAATCCCAACTCCATGGGGGTGCGATTTCGCGCCCACACCAGATGCAGTTTTCCATTCTTTGCGATGTAGTGATATTCAGAAACAAGCGACTTGGAGACCTTGCGCACATACTGGGTGTTGATGTCGCCATTTTTATAGAGCGTCTCAATTTGAAGCGGGCCTTTTTTGACGCGCCAAAAATCAATCTTTCCATCAAGGTCCGAGTCGATACGAACGTCCTCGTAATCCTTGTAAGAGACGACAAAGCGACCGGGGCGATTTCCACCGGGATTGTAAATGATGTCTTCGGCACGCAAAGGAGCCTTGTTGGGTGTTTGAGCCCAACCGCTTTGAAGAATAAAGATCAGCGCAATGAAAGACTTCATCACTCTTCTTTTCGGCGAAAACTGATATTTATTTAACAGGACTAATGACCGGGGTCTAAAGCCTAGTTTTTGCCCCTAGACTTCCTCTGAAAAAGAGCTTCTTGGACTATATAAATATGAAGCTATTGATATTTATTTTGATGGGGTCGGTCGGTTACTCCTCGGTGCGCCTGAGCTCCTTTGAGTTGCAGCTATTTAGTAAAGAGAAGAACAAATACGAAACAGTTGCGCTTGTAGATTATCAAGGCGTGAAGATTTCAAAATCTTGTCTGAAGTCGTCTCAGATGCAATGTCAGGCCTGGGGTGCCGTTTTGAAGAAAGTGGAAAAACAGGCGCCCCCCTCTCGTGTCGCGGGCAATCCCGCAGCAAGATACTGTTTGGCAAACAATGCGAACAATCGAATTTTAGTGGACTCTCAAAAACATGAGTTTGACTATTGTGTTTTTGCTGACGGATCGATGATCGACGCATGGACCTTATTTAATAAACATCACAAGTAATTGAGGTTGGCTGTGTTTCGTTTGGTGTTTTTTCTAACAATGGCATTTGGAGCAAACTCTTGGGCGGCTTTTGGTTTGAATCCCTTTGGACCTGAGTACAAACCGCAAGCTGGTACGGTTTTGCAAGTGACCAATATGCCCCGCGTGCGAACTCAAGACAGCATCGGTCTTTGTTATTCTTTTGTTGCCAGCACCATGATTGACGAAGCGAATTGTTATGCCAACAAAGTGGCTGATTGTTCCAGCGTCCCGGATGCCGACAAGGCTTCGCCGCTGGATATGGCTCGTTATGCGCAAGAGCTTCCCGCGGATGCGGATGACACAGATCGATTCAATTATGAGGGATTGCAAGAGGGAGGCTCTGCTGTTTTTGCTCTTTATAACGGCGCTTTCCGCACACAATCTATCGTTCGTGAGTCGTGTGCTCCCTTTGATCAGGTTGTATCGCGAATAGAAGATCCTCATCAAGCTCAGCAGGTGGAGCTTGCCATGTGGAAGAAATTTGAAAACACCTACAATGCCTATAAGCGCAAACAAAAAGAGTGTGCTCAGTGTGCCATTGAGTATGCAACGGCGGCGGCTGATGACATCAAACAAAATTTCAATATCAAGGCCAGCAATCAAGAGATCCTTAAGGCTTTTGCGGAGGACACCTACGGAAAGTTCTTAGACAAAGTGCTTGTTCCCGATCAGTGTTGGGATCTTAAAAACAACATGAGCCTTAAGGGTAAGTGGAATCTAGAAGTTTATCCTCCTGCCCAGGAAGGCAAATCGAATTATGCAAAGACGCTGGCAAAGATTAAAGAAGTCCTAGGGAAAAAACGCCCTCTCACGTTGGAGTTTTGCACACAAGCGCCCCTCGCCGTGAAGTCTCAGAAAGAGTGCGGGGACATCATGAAAGATGGACAACGCGTGGGAGAGGGGCATGGAGTTATCATTAAAGGCTATCGTCGTGTTTGTAACAGCAAGAATCAGTGTTATGACGCTCTTCAGGTTCACAATTCTTGGGGAGAATCTTGGCAAAAAAATAATGACGACGGCTGGGTGGACGCGAAGGAACTTTTGGATCGCTCCTTCTACGAACCAACCTCCCTATCCTGGCTGCAGCCGAAGAGTTAGCTATGACCACCAACCCGGTGGGTGATGGGGGCCTCTCTTAAGGAGCAAATAAGCGGTAAATCGTACTGCGATCTTCCTTTGAAAGAGATGTATTCATGTTCATCTCAGTTTTTAGATCAACAAGATCTTCGCGGGTTCGCAAAAGGTAAGGAAGAGTTTCTGAGTAACTTAGCTGTGATTCAACCACATCCTCGTATCGTGGCATTTCAAAAGTCAGTCCCGCAATTTTTCCCTCATAGAGGGCCTTTTCTTTATTCCATGTGATATTCCAATAGTCTGACAACAGGGCTTTTAGTCCGCGAAGGTCGTCTGGATTTGCAAGAGCTTGCTTGTAGGAGGCAAGAGAAAATCTTCTATCAAAGAAGTCTTTGTAGATATTGAAGTTGATGAAGTTCCTGAAAAGAAGACTGTTTTGTTTTAGAAGGCAGCGTGGGTGCATGCGGACGCGCTCTTCACAGATGATTTTTTCATTTTGAACCTCTTGAATGTCTTCGCGCAAAAGACTTAAAAGAATATCCCCGGAAAGAAGAGTCTCTTGCTGTATTGCCACATTGACAAGGTCAAGGGCCGAGTCAATAAGAGCTATGTCGCTTTTGCCAGCCTGTGGACGAAGCCGCAAAAGATCTTTTGGGGAGAAAAGATTGTCATCAGTGCGTGAGGTCCAAATATTGATCGCAGGAAATATTGCAATCATGCGCTGAACATTTTTGACGATGCCAGGGCTGAAGTATCGAGTTTTAATGGTATTGAATTCGGTGCTGAGTTCAGAGTATGTTGCACGGTAGGAATTGTTTTTTGATAACACCTGACTTTTTTGAATTAAACCAAAGGCATTTTCACTGGGATTCTTCAAAGAGAGACTGGGTAAGAAGCCGCCACGAAACTTGACTGAAAGGTAATCCAGAGAGTCTGCCAAAAGCCCCTCCTCGGCCTCAAAGACTTCTTTGCTGATTGGCGATTTGTAAGCTGCAAAAGAGAAGTAGGGAGAAAAGTCCCTTTCCTTTGTGCCGAAGATCTTATCGTATTCAATAGAGCAGCTGGACAGATGATTCTTGAAGTTGGACGGAGTAAAGAACGCCTTTTCAAAGCCCTGATCTTTAATTTGATCGGAGACCAGCTCACAGGATTTAAGACCTTGGCTGACGAGATTGGCAAGAAGAGCGCGATTTCCCAGTACATCGTTATGAATCTTATCCATTTTTAGATAAAGAACTTCGGTAGATTGGCGCAGTTGATTGGAAAGCTGATTTAGCGCCTCAACCTGGATCTTGAAGCTTGTTTGGATTTGTTCAGAGAGGAGTGTCTGATTCTCTAAAACTCTGTCCAGTCGAGCGATGATGGCTCGGTGCTTTGCCGCTTCGGCGTTTTCTCGTCCTCCGAGAAGTCCTGACAGCGTCGCAATGCCTGCCAGATAGCTGCCTTGAGTAATACTCTCAACCCCTGATTTAAGTCGATCAATTTTTTCAACACCTTCGGTGATGGATTGGACAGTCTCGCTATTTACGCCGAGATTCGACGCGATAGTAATTAGGTTTTTGGCTCCGTTAAAGTACCGCTGATAGTTTTCCTCAAACTCAATTTTTTTCTCAATGAGTGAAACCTTTTGATTCCACGCTTCTTGCGCTAGGCCTTTGGGCGGACGATTTTTCAGAAAAGAAAGCTGCTCTCGGGCGGTCATTCTTGAAAAAGCAAAGGTCTTCAAGAAATCAAGATCTTCAGCGATAGTCTCCATCTTCTTAGACTGCTGATTAGTTCGGTCTGAAAGTGTTAACAAGTCCTGGGCAATGGATTCTTGCGAGGATAAGATCTTTTCAAGGCTTTGGCTTGTTTCTTTTGCAAATTGCTTCAAGGTTTTATTTAAGGCCAGAAGATTCTTCTGGGCAGATTGAATATCAGCTGCAAATCCTTTATGGATGATGTCGTTGGCCGATTGGTTTTCGGCAAGTTTGGCGAGGGCTGTTCTGGCTACCCATGTTGATATTTGCGCCCGGGCTTCAGCGCGCTCCCCTTGCGGCAAATCGCTCAGATCTTTTTCTGCAATCCAGCCATTGACCATTTTTTCGGCGCGAACAAGAGCCTGCTCTGGCTTGAGGCCTTTCAGTGCTTCAAACTCGTTGACTTCTTGTGCAGATATTTTTTTAAGACGATCTGCTAAAATCTTGGAGGCTTCTTCCTGGCTCTTCCGTTCAAGTTCGCCAATTCCATACTCCAAGGCCTGATTGAGCGCCTTATTAGTTATTTCAATGGCAATGGCCGCTGGTGCTGAGATGCCCATTGCACTGACTCCGGCCGCTGTTGCCGTAAGCAGGTAATCGATACCATCTTTTGATTGATTCAAGACGCCGATGTTTTCTGAAGTATTTTGCTGTTGTTTTATATAGGCCTTTTGAGCATTGAGCAGTGCTTCTGGCAAGATTGAGCCTTCGTGTGCAACCTGAGCCTTAGATGAGGAAAGCAGCAAAGTTTTGGTCTTTAGCGGCAGGTAAGAATCATTTAGAAGACCCTGCAGAGACGGACTCATTGATTCAGTTTTTTCCTTCTCGGGTGTTGGGAGCACATTTACAACATGATTGCTGGAAGGCTGACAAGCTGCCAGATAGATAAGAGGCAAAATGGGTAATAATATTCTTCTATACATAAATTACCTTTGCGAGTCCGCTTTTATTTGGCGAGCCAGGGCGGCACGGAACTGAGGATCTCGAATCATTGTTTCAATAATATCAGTTTGAGAGCGGGCGACTTGTTGTCTGTACTGAGAAAGCTGTTGCTCTAAGTTTGTTATCCGATTTTGTGTCTCCGCGCGCTCGGCCTTGTATTGTTCGACATCAAGAACCTCGGTATAGCGGGTTGAGAAACATGCTTTAGGGGCTGTGTTGATGGCGGAGATTTCGGAGCAAGACTTCGTGATGCATGAGGTGTTGGGGCCTCCCTTTGCATTCGTAGTGGTGCATTGTTCATAGCGATTATTGGGCTCGAAAGTATACACCAGGGTGTGCGCGGCCCATGAATAGCAACCAAATAGGGAAATGAGAACGAAACTGATATTTGTTAGATGGCGCATTGAGGACCTGCCTTTTCCTGCTTTTTTATAGCGATGCAAGCTCCGAGCCCGACCAAATAAAAATAAACTGTTATTTAGTGTCTTATTGCTTTGACAGTGACGACAAAGGGCAGAAAAAGCTCTCATTGCCCATACACCCAACAGATGTACGCCAAGCCCATAAACCACTATATTTGATTTGGGGATGGGGGTAAAACGTGAGGATCGCTTCACGGTCCAGGAGTTGACTAACGAGAAAACTCCCGCGAGTATGGGCACCTTATGAAAAAGGAATTCATGATCAGAGCCATCGAGCTCTCAAGAAAGAATATGCAAGCTGGCGCCGGGGGCCCCTTTGGCGCGGTGATTGTTAAAGATGGAAAAGTTATTGGAGAGGGATGGAATAAGGTCACCTCGTCGAACGATCCCACAGCTCATGCCGAAGTTGTTGCCATCCGAAATGCTTGCGAAAACGCAAAAAACTTTAGTCTTGAGGGCGCCGAGATTTATACAAGTTGCGAGCCTTGTCCCATGTGTTTGTCGGCGATCTACTGGGCGCGTATTGAGAAGATTTATTACGGGAACACTCGCAAAGATGCGGCCAATATTGATTTTGATGATGACTTCCTTTACCAGGAAATTCCCAAAGACATCACTCAGCGCAAGGTTCCGATGATTCAATGCGCTCATGAAGAGGCGTTAGGCGTTTTCAAAGAGTGGCAGGCCAAGGCCGACAAGGTCCCCTACTAAAGACGAGCTTGTCCTTTCAGGACTCCTGTGCCCAACTCATATTAGAGACAATAAAGGAATGAGAGCATTGAGTTCATTCCTTTTTTTATTTTTGAGCGTTCTTATTTTTAACTCTTGTTCCCACAAAGAAAGACAAGTTCCCCGTGACATTGCCTCCTTGCAGACAAATGGTGGCATGGAGGGGATTTGGTTTTTGCAAGGGACGTCCTCGACTCGTGGGCCTTACAATGGTGAGTTGGAGTTGAGAAAAGCCGGCGATGGCACTTTCAATGTGGTTCGCATAGTCACCTACATCAATTACTTCTTTGATGGCCTTCGAGTCCAAGAAGTTTGGACAGGAAAAGCGGTTGCCAATGCGGGCACCTTGACGGTGACCTATGATATTCGCCAAGGGGATTTTATAACAAAGCTGGGTTCGCAAAAACGCGAGGCCTCTGATTTTAGAAATCCCATCACGATTTTGGCCAGATTTTCGCGGACCTCTGCAGGTTTGGCGACGTCGTTTAGCGATAAAAAAGTTTCTGATTACTCTGAGTGGATTACGACTCGAAGAGATCTAGAGAGTCGGCCTTTGTGGGTCAATGAACGAAAGTATTTAGATGCCAAGGGAAAAAATATTCCGTTGCTGGTTCGCGGAATTATCAAGGCCTTTAAAATGGACATTGGCTACGACAAAGATTCTTTGGTGAAGTCGTACAAAAGCAGGCCTGAATTTAAAAATGAACAACCCTACATGGTTTTTGATCCGACGGATTTTGATTTCTATCGCAACAACAAAGATATCATCCGCGTTGTGAACAAGATCACGGACGACATCAGCATCACAGAGTCGGCCGTTAAAAGAAACGCCTACGCTCCCTCGCTGGATGAAAAAGCGCGAGGTTATGATCGCAACGCTGCGGACTTCCATTTGAATGAAGCCGGAATGCTGTCTCATGCTGTTTTGGACGAGAAGGGTCGCTTGGTGTCTTATTCACCCGACGGAGACTCGGCCCTGTGGACGGGAATGTATCTGGGTTCACAAGCGATGCGCTATCTGACGACGAATGATAGCGAGGCATTGCAAAATGTGCGTAAAGCTTTAAAGGGACTCATGACCCTCATGGATGTGACTGGCAATCCACAGGAGTTTGCGCGAACACTTGCTGCGTATGATCCCAAATTTCCTCCTACGGGCTCGTGGCATCGTGGCACCGGACCATTTGAGAATCTGGTGTGGTTAGAGGGTGGAAACAACGACATGATAAAGGGGCTCACTCATGGCTTTATGTGGGCTGGCTTGGTGATTCCAAAATCAGATATCGAAACCTGGAACGAACTCAAAGAGAAATCCCGTCGCCTGATCAATCTTAAAATTATGAATGAAAAGCCCCACAACAAGCCCGTTGCCTTGGGATTGGCCGCTTGGATGACTGGGGATCCTGCATTGAAAGAGCAGTACATTAAGTCCTATGACGCCCTCTCCATGAAAGTATCGGGCTATAGTTTTGATACTTCGTTTTATTGGCATGGCACTTCGGACTGGAGTGGAATCAATTTAGGTATCGTCGGAGATATTACCAATATCAATTTGGCCGACATTCTGGGGCAAACAAAAATTCGCGATCAATTGCGCGAAAGGTTGATGGATTCGTGGGTGACCTTCGAACCTGCGCAAAGACATCTTTTAACAATGGCGGCCTACGGTTTTGCTTACAAACATGGAACACGAGGAGGCAACTTCCGTTCAGATACCAATGAAGCTCGCTTTGAGTCTGCGTTGGCGCAATCGGTGTGGGGCTTAAGAGAAATTCCGTATCCGCGTCCGAATCTGACGGTCAGCATTGATCACTCTTTAAAACCAGAATGGTGTATTTCTCCAATTCCCCGTCTTTTTTGGAAGGCGGTGAAAAAACCGGAACCGCCGATTGATTTCTTTTATCAAGGTCTCTACAACTACCCCCCATTTGAGTATCAAGCGTTCGCCAGTAACTTTATTTGGAAAGACTCGGCTTTCCTCTATCAAACAAGTCACAACAAAGGTGATGAAAACTCAGGGGTCGATTATCTTTATGCCTATTGGTTGGCCCGGTATGTGGGAGTGAAGAATGTGGATTAGGGGCGTTGTCCCGATCCTCTTTGTTTTTTCGGTATCGGTGACATCGTGGGCGAAAAAGGAAGTGGTGTTTTTTGGTGGCGGGGGCGAGCCCTCTACTCCGGGGACAATCTTTGATAAAACTTATGAGCATTTTGCGCCGTTTGCAAACGGGAGCGGCTGGGTGCCGCGCTCCTATTTTAATGGTGGACACCCTCAGTCTGAAGCTTTAGCGAAAAAAGTTTCGCGAGATCAGAATAAACCAATGACAACTCAAAACATCAAAGACGAGATCGCAAGCCTTAAAAAAAGAATTTTAAATAAGAGCCTCAAGAGTGGTGATCAGGTGATGCTCACTCTAGCCACGCATGGTTTGCCGGAGAACGATTCAAAAAAAGCGCACCAGGTGGCGACCTCCGATAAAGTGTTTGATCTGAATGAATTGAAGGAACTCCGAGATGTCGCAGAGAAAAATGGTGTCCGGCTTGCGATTTTAGATTTTTCCTGTCACTCAGGATCTTCCCTTGCGCTAGCCACGGATAAAACTTGCGTTGTCTCGGGGGCCTCTCACAATCTGGGTTATGTTAATGCGGGCGAGCATATTGGAAGAAGTTTAAAACCCGGAACAAATTTGGAAGAGGCGTTTTTGTCCGCGCGGATGAAAAGAGGGGCTCTTTCTCCGGGGGCGCCGCAGATCTCAACGGAGGCGGGAAAAAAAGCTTATGAATTGACGAAGTTTCTTTCTAACTCGATGTTAGAAGAGACTTCGTTGACTGCGGAACTGGACAAAAAAGGAACTTGTGAAGGCTTGAACTCTTCACCCTATAGAAAACTTATCGCTCAATTGCGCGATATTCAGAAGTCGCCCGATCTTTATACTCAGGTAAAGATTCGCTATGAAATCGAAAGACTTTCTTTGGAGCCAGTTTTTAAAAACCTAGAAGCGGCGATGAAAAACTATCAGGAAAAACGTTCCGAAGCCGAGCTGGCCTATGAGTCTATTCGACGTGCGGACCAAAAACGGTGTGTTCCTGTGGGGCGTAATGAACTTTGTGGCAATAATAAGCAATGGGAATATGGCTATACATATTTGATGGCTCAACAAAAACTGGGGAAGTTGAGTGGGGATGGCATCACTGAGTTGAATCTCTATAAAGAACAAATAGCCAGTACTTCGTTTAAAAAGTGGAAGTCTTTGAGCTCTCAATATCAAAAAAAAGTTTCGGGTATTTATTGGAAGGCCAAAGAAGTGGCGAAAGCGGAACGAGATGTTTATCAGATGTTATATGAACACTTCTCGTCCCAAGAAAAAAAGACAAATCCTTGCCGGAGTTTTGTATTATGAAAATGTCAGTGTGGAAAACCCTGTTAATGATGTGGATTTCTTTTTTCACTCATAGCACGTTTGGAGAAGAAGCGTTTCGTTGTGGAGAGTACGAAATCAGTGGGGTGATTCGTAAGGTCGATGGCCAAAATGTATTGAAACTCTATGATGGATCCATGAGTGAAACAACTCTGAGTTTGGCTCCAGATCTGGCTGAATTGGCTGAAATTTATCTGGGAAGTGCAGTGACCTTGCGCGGGAGACTGTCTGAGCCCGTCAAAAACTATCGTGGCACTGTGGAGTCTTTATTAAGCGCCGAGGAGGTTCGTCGCCTCACCTCTCCGGATAAACCCTACACGGCTCGCTTCATGCGAGAAGACATTAAAGAGAGGGTGCCAGATCCTCTTCACCCCGATATGGACTCAGGGTTAAAATTAATCAAAGAACGCCCCTGTGGAGCGCGAGGGCCGACCGCAGCCCCCTCAAAGAAGAAGTCGGTAAAAAAGTAAGTAGCAATTGATCTTCACAGTTTAATGAAATAAAAGAGCCCTCATTATGAAAAAGAAAACTGGTCGAGACGCAAAAGAGCTAAAAGATTTCGCCTTGGGCGAGAATCAAACTCAATACCCCGAGACATATGCGCCGGAGGTATTGGAGGCATTTGATAACAAGAACCCGGGAAAAATTGCGTGGACAACGTTTGTTTGTACTGAATTCACGTCACTGTGCCCGAAGACGCGACAGCCGGATTTTGCAAAGATCTTTATCAATTATATCGCTGACAAAAAGATGGTCGAATCGAAGTCTTTAAAGCTCTATCTTTTCAGCTTTCGCAATCACGGGGATTTTCATGAGGACTGTGTGCAGACCATTTGTGACGATCTTGTGAAGCTTATGAAACCAAAATATATCGAGGTTGTTGGGGAGTTCACTCCGCGCGGAGGCATCGCCATTTATCCTTACGCAAGCTACTCATCGAAAGACAAATTCTTTGTCGATCTTCATAAGAAGCGTCTGAGTGAGTATGCTCCAGGGAAATACTCCATGGAGCTCTCAAAGTTGTATTAGAAGTTCGACGAGGGCTATGCCGCCCCGTCGACGATTCCCTGCAAAGTATGGACAAGTTGGCCGATGCTGCTGACTTGACCGTTCATTTGATCTGCAGAAGCAGAGACCTCTTCAGCCACAGAAGCATTTTGTTGCGTGGACGTATCAAGTTCCGTCATGGCCTTATTGATCTGTTGAATACCCAGAGCTTGTTCATTGCTGGCGGCGGAAATCTCACCATTGAGAACCGCGACTTTTTTAATTTCTTGCACTATTGATGATAGAACAGCTTCGCTGGAGTCGGCAACGCGGGTTCCGTTTTCCACCTGCTCAACACTTTCTTTGATGAGGATGCTGATGTCTTTGGCGGCCACTGCACTTCGTTGTGCGAGGGATCTTACGGCTTCTGCCACCACTGCAAACCCTTTGCCTTGCTCTCCGGCGCGTGCGGCTTCCACGGAGGCATTGAGAGCTAATAGATTAGTCTGGAAAGCGATATCGTCAATGACAGTGATGATTTCCTCGATACGACGAGAACTGGTGGCAATTCCATTCATCGCCGTGATCAGCGTGGAAATTTCTTTTTGTCCGTTTTCAGCGACGCCACTGCCGTGAGCTGAGAGCTTTGCGGCCTCTTCGGCTCGCGCGGCATTTTGCTTCACAATACTGTTCAGTTCCTCAACAGAAGCTACGATTTCTTCTAGGGCGCTGGCCGACTCAACGGCGCTGGATGAAACCTGATGACTGGCTTCAGTCACCTGACCGCCGCTTAAGGCAATCGAATCAGAAGCCTCATTCAGGCTGATGATAGCTTTATGAAGAGGTTTGGTGAGGCTGTTGATAAGAACGATTGAGATCACGATCAAAGAAACCGTACCCAAAAGGAGAATAATCGCAGTGAGCCACATGTCGCGGTTGGCGTCAGCGCGGATGCTTTCGGAGGCTTTTTCCACATCGATAAGTTCGTACAGAACGATTTCGCGAAGACTATTTATAGACTCAGTGATGTCTTGATAGAACTGTTTTGATTCGGTTGAAAAATTTCCTGTCTGTGATTCTGCAAAAACATTCTCATAGGTCGCATCCACCTTTTTTCACTGATCTCCACCCAGAAAGTTTTCAACAAGCTTTTTTCCCTCTGGCGAAATATCTGAAATCGGCGATTGAAGATTTGTGTAAATCCGACTTTGGAGGTCTTGAAGAAGGGAAATTTGTTTCATGGTCAACGGCTTTTTGGCGCCAAGGATGTTGGCCATGTTGGCTCTCATGCGGCCCGAATATTCTTTGGCAAGCTCTAACATATTGATGCCGAGCATGTGCATTTCAATACCATCCAGAACAGAACTTTTTGATATCTTCACCTGAGACTCAATAAGGAGAACAACGGCCTCAGTGTACTTTCCAATCACTTGCGGGGTGGGCTCTTTATCATCAGCCATCTTTCGCGCCGAG
>JANJTG010000064.1 GCA_024711265.1 Bdellovibrio sp.
TCTGAAATCACCAGTTACGGCGTACAAATGACTGTTCCTCGCGTGATTTTAGGCGCCAATCAAACGATTCCTTGTGCCCATGGATCCGCCGGAATGATGATCCCCTTTTCAACAAGCAAGGGGAAATTCTATCTCACCGTGGTGGCTCTTCCCGTGAAGGAATAAGCCCCCTTATTCCATGGCCAAGGCTTTCTTCCATTCGGGCGTGGGTAAAATAAGCTTGCGTGCTTTCATGTCGAAAAGACCAAACGTCAACACCGCTTCGCTGGCGACCGTGCCGTCTTCTTTAATCATCTGCTGCACCATCTGCCCCACCTTACCTTCGTATTTAAGAAGTTTGGTGGTGATTGTGATGCTTTCGCGCAAGCGGATCTCTTTGATGAACTTGACGTTCACTTCAAGAATCACCGGTCCTTGCTGTTTTTGATGGATCTCATTAAAACCATAACCTCGCGGTGTGATAGACTCCCACCGCGCCTCTTCATACAAGGTCAGGTAAGTCGCATTGTTCACATGCCCGTACGAATCAACATGTTGTTCTTTAATGATCAGCGTATATTGACTAAGTTCTGGCATAGGCACATTCACTTCACATCATGCGCCAAGGTCTTCAACAAATCGAGCACAGAATCGTAATCTCCATCAGAAGATTTTTTAAAATTCGTGGCTCCCAACATAAGATCCACCGCCTTTTGTCCTTCCGGCGTAGCCACAAATTTTAAGAGAGCATTGATAATCGCTTCCTTCATTTCTTCCGGCATGTCTTTGCGAAAGACGATCGGATCATTGGGAATCGGCTCGGACAACTCAATGATTTTAATCTTTTCTTCTACGTCGGGATACTGGATTTTTACAAGGCGGCGCGCATCTTCGATATGCCCATTGCGAGGCGGACTATAATACGTGGCTCCCGCATCAACCTGACGCTGATAGATCATAGACACCACCGAGTCGTGCTTCATCGCAAAGACCGTTTGTTTGGGTTCAATGTGACGGTCTTTCAATGTTTTCATCGGCAACAAGTATCCTGATGTCGACGCAGGATCTACAAATGCCATTTTTTTCCCCGCCAGATCTTTGAGGTTTTTGATCTTGCTATCCGCGCGAGCTAAAAACTGGGATTGATAGGTTGCTAAGCCAAAACGAATCACCGTCAGGCGCGCTTCGACACCGTACTTCTTATGAGCCATATAATAACCATAAGTATTAATGGCCGCGACATCCGCCCGCTTGGTTCCAAAAGCTTCTACAACGGCAACAAAAGACTGAGGAATCGTAATTTGATATTTGTAGGGTGTGTTCTTTTCCAAGTACTGCTTGAGCACTTCGGCATTGTCAGCCAAAACTTTCGCATCCACGGAGGGGACTAACTGGAACTTAATAGGATTTTTCTCGGTTCCTAAAACATCTTTCTTGGACTGGCACGCCGTCAAAGAGACCATCAGGACTATCGTAGTAAGGAGTCTCATCATGTGCTATTTGCCTCCGTCCTCATTATAGAAAATCACCGTCTTCGGGCAAGAAAAGTCTTTGATTTCACTAGACTTGTATGGCTAGATGGCCCCATATGTTAGAGCAAATTCTTGTTAGCATTCAGGACCTCACCCGCAAGGGACAAAAGAGCCTCGTGGTGTTTGATTTGGACTCCACACTTTTCGATGTAAGCCCAAGACTTGAACGCATCCTTCTTGATTTTGCCGCCGCTCCCCTGAATCAAAAACTTTTTCCTGAGCAGGTCACCTTGCTTAAGAACATAAAAACTCTGCGCAGTGATTGGGGCATCAAGGGCGCCTTAGAGCGCGTGGGTCTTGATGGTCACCATGTGGAATTTCAAGAAGCCATTAAAGACTATTGGCAAAAAAGTTTTTTTTCGAATCACTATCTGCAATTTGATAACCCCTATGAAGGGGCCCTTGAATTTGTGAACTCCGTGGAAAGCGCCGGTGCCGAGATTGCGTACCTCACCGGTCGCGATGTGGAAAGAATGGGCGTCGGCTCAGAAGAGATCATGCGTCGCTGGGGTTTTCCTCTGAATGACAAAGCGTCGTTGGTATTAAAACCTCATCGCAGTATGGACGATGCACAATTCAAAACTGATTGGTTTATTGAAGCTGATAAAAAAGGTTATTCCAAAATTTATTTCTTTGAGAACGAACCCGTGAATCTTCATCACCTGTCTCAGTTCTGTCCGCACGTTGAAATGATTTTCTTCGAAAGCACTCACGCGGGAAAAGCCGAACCTCCGGAAGCCCTACCACGCATTATGAACTTTCTACTAAATCAAAAGGAATCCTGATGCTTTACCTTGTGGCCACTCCCATTGGCGATACGACTGAAATAACTCTGCGAGCGCTCGAGATCCTTAAGTCTTGCGAAGTTGTGATCTGTGAAAGCACCAAGGAAGCTTCGAAACTTTTACGTGCTCATGGCATCACCGGTAAAACCTACGAAGTTCTGGATGAACATTCGACCCCGGAAGATAAGGCGGCTTTAGTTCCGCTGTGTGCGGAAAAATCCGTAGCGCTGGTCACCGATTGCGGGACCCCTGGATTTTGTGACCCTGGGGCCGACCTTGTGCGCCTCTGTCGCCAAAAAAGTATTCCCGTAAAATCAGCTCTGGGTGCCTCGGCCCTGATGGGGCTTCTTTCCTTAAGTGGCCAGCGTTTGGATGAGTTTGTTTTTCGCGGTTTCTTACCTGCTGAAACAGAATCTCGTGCAAAAGCACTGAAAGAACTCACCAAAGAAAAACGCGCGATCATTGTGATGGACACCCCCTATCGCTTGAAAAAGACTTTGAACGATATGAAAGAACATGTCTCCAACAGAAAGATCTTGCTGACTTTAAATCTTTCTCAAGAAGATCAAAGAGTAGAGGATGGAAACATTGATAAACTCATTTAAGGACTCCCTTATGAAAAAGCGGAGGTTA
>JANJTG010000067.1 GCA_024711265.1 Bdellovibrio sp.
TGGGGAATCACCTGAACCGTTCCACCTAAATAGTCGCCACGTCTTTCACGAGCCAATACCGTGTCATAAATTTGTCCCGTCGAAACAGAGTTCGAACGATTCATGAGCGCAGAGGTAAATCGCTCATAATGACCTAAATCCAAATCCGTCTCGGCTCCATCCTCGGTGACATACACCTCACCGTGCTGAAACGGAGACATCGTGCCTGGATCCACGTTCAAGTAAGGGTCAAACTTCATAATGGTCACACGATGACCACGCGCCTCAAGCAGCGCCCCTAAACTTGCCGCTGTCAAACCTTTGCCGATCGACGAAACCACGCCTCCCGTGACAAAGATAAATTTTTGTTTCAAAGCCTTCTTCGTCGACTTCGCTGTCGACACCTTCGTTGTCTGTCTCTTCGCCATTACATCCCCTGACTTAAGAGTTTTTCGAGTCTGACCAGGTCTTCGGGAGTATCCACCCCGAGACTGGCTTCCTTGACTCTGATTACTTTGATTTTTGCACCTAAATACAAAGCTCTGAGTTGCTCCAGACTCTCGGCTTTTTCAATGAGGGCCGGTGGAGCTTCACAGAACTGTTTTAAAAATGATTTCGAATAAGCATACATGCCAATATGCTTCAGACACCCCTCGTAGGTGCCCATCTCCGAGGCTTTGCTGCGCGAATAGGGAATCGCATAACGACTGAAATACAAAGCTTCGTCTTTGTGGTTCATCACAACTTTAACGGCATTGGGAGACTGCAGATCTTCTTCTGTGATTGGATGGGCGAGCGTCGCCATGTCCATTTTGGGCTCATCGATAAAAACTTGCGCCAAACGATCTATCAACTCGCCCGTGACCAGGGGTTCGTCCCCTTGAATATTAACAACGACATCACACTCTATATTTTTAATTGCCGCATGGATGCGATCACTGCCGGTCGGAAGATCGCTAGGGGTCATTGCTACTTTAACTCCGACAGCTTCTGCCGCCACCTTGATTCGTTCGTCATCGGTAGCGACAATGACCTCACTTAGGAGTTTTGACTTCTTCGCACCTTCAATCGTCCACTGGATCAGAGGACGACCTTTGAGATTCACTAACGGCTTTCCGGGAAAGCGAGTGGACCCATAGCGCGCAGGAATAACTCCTAAAATCTTCATGCTTTCACCCAATTTTCGTAAACGTATTCTTCCACCTCGTCCTGCCCCTCTTTTTTCATCGAAGAGACTGGGAAGACCGCGCTTAAACCTGAAGTCTTTTTGATTTTCGCCACCGCTTGCAACATCTGACTGCGCGACATTTTATCGGCTTTCGTCAAAACCACCGCCAAAGGAAAGCCCCGTTGATCAGAAAACTTCTTTAAAAGCTCCTCATCCGGAGTCCATGAACGACGAATGTCCATCACCAAAATCAGACCTACCAGGTTTTCACGGGTCATCAGATAAGTTTCAATCATCTGATGCCACTCCGTCATTTCATCCCCAGAACGAGCCGCGAATCCATATCCTGGCATATCCACCAAAACGTAAGAATCTTCCATGTTAAAGAAGTTCAAAAGACGAGTTTTACCTGGAGTGGAGCTGACCTTTGCGACTTTCCCTTTCGCCAGAGCATTGATGAAAGAAGATTTTCCGGCGTTGGAGCGACCCGCGATGGCCACTTCGGCAAGTTTGTTTATGGGATAGTCTTTTGCCAGAACGGCACTTTTAATAAACTGAATGGTTTTAGGCATAACATAGGCTACCAGAGCCGCCCCCTTTTCTCAATTCTGAGACGCAAGTCCCTGCCTCAATAATCTGGCGAGTCGAAATCCGTCCTCCCCCGTTTAATTCGATTTAGGCCGGGCAAAGCCCTTGAATAAGGGATCTGCCATAACAGGAGGCACAAATGAACCAACCCTTTCTAAAGATTCTGAGCGAAAACACGAGAACTCTTCCCCTTACGGAGTTTATGACCCTCGGCAAAGACACCCATTGCCAGATTCATCTGGAGGGAGCCCAAATCTCTGAACGCCACGCCCGTATCGAAAAAAAAGACGACGCGTATTTGATTCGAGACCTGAGATCCGGGTTCGGCACCTTCGTCAACGATGCCCGCGTGATGGAAGCCTATCTTCAAGACGGCGACATCATCCGCATTGGCAGCCAAGAGCTTATCTTCTTGGAAAAACTAGAACATGAAGCCCACTTCCCCCTGAAAAGTCGCAACGAAGTTTGGCATCAAGAACTTCAATCTCTAGGAAATGTCGCTAAAACAGACTTTCCCGTATTAATCCTCGGCCCTTCGGGAACAGGAAAAGACGTCATTGCCCAGTCTCTTCATGAGACCAGCCTTCGTTCTCACGGTCCCCTGGTCAGTGTGAACTGCAGCGCTTTGAGCGAAACTTTGATCGAAAGTGAACTTTTTGGTCACGTCAAAGGCAGCTTCACCGGCGCCATCAACGATCGCAAAGGAGCTTTCGAGGCCGCTCGTGGAGGCACTCTTTTCTTGGATGAAATCGGAGATCTGTCTTACAGCTTGCAAGCCAAGCTTCTGAGAGCTCTTGAAAATAACGAGATTCGCCCGGTAGGTTCTGACCGTAACGTCAAAACAGATGTGCGCATTATTGCGGCCACCCATCAAAATCTGACTGAAAAAATCAAAGATGGAGCCTTCCGTTCTGATCTGTATTTCCGTCTCAATGTTTTAACTGTCACACCCCCGGCGCTGATGTGTCGTATGGAAGATTTTGAAGAGTTGATTTATAGTTTTGCTCGCAAAATGAAAGTTCGTTTTTCTTTCGGAGCCCTGGCCCGCCTTAAAAAACATCCTTGGCCGGGAAATATTCGTGAACTTAAAAACCTCGTAAGTCGAGCGGCGGCAATCTATCCCCGCGAGCAGATCACAGAAACCCATGTTGAAAAACTTCTGGATCGGACACTTTTAGAAAAGCATGACGACAAAACGACCACAAATATTCCGGTGATCAAAGAGATCGAAAAACAGATGATTTTAAAACGACTCACTGCCAATCGCGGGAACCAACGCCGAACGGCTCAAGATTTAGGAATGCCCAAAAGCACTCTCCACGATCGTTTGAAGTACTACAACATCGATATTTCGGGATTTAAGGTTTAATGATCGCCGTCTTAATGAAAACGCGTCGAACGTAACCCTTGGTCAAAACTTTATTCACTTCTTTGCGTAAACGATCGCAAAGAAGTCTTTTCCCCTCCCCTGAGGAAACCTGATCGAATGTCATCTCTTCGATCGTCCTTAGGAACAAATCTTCAATTTCAGACTCACGGTCTTTGATTTCCACAACCACTTCAGAGGCCGTGCCTTCCACATAAAATTCGAAGGCCCCCATGGGGTTTTGACCCGATTCTGAGGAGCGACGCAAATTCACGACCATCTTTTTCATTACCAGAACATTTTGAGCCGTCCTGGTGGATTCGTAAAAGGACTCCAGTTCATTCTTGGGGTCATATTGATATTTACCTTGCGACCAATCCGCCATTGAACCGATAAAAAGATCGCCCTCGGGAGGCATCAAACCTTGAGTTCCCAAGCGATAGAAAAGATATCCCGCAGCGCCTGTTGCAGCAATTAAACCCACGAACGAAATCTTTTTTATCGCGCTGAAGGCCTTAAAGGCCTCAAAGCCCATGCCGATCTTGGCTTTTGATTTTGAAGCTTGTTCCCCCAAATATCTTAGCAGCAAGGGGCCTGCGTTCCTGATACGGTAATTGGCTTGTTCTTTCCACTTTCGCGAACTCAGTCGGAAAGCGGTGCGCTTCATTCTGACTTTGTAGGAAATCTTGGGAAGGAACGGAAGAACCTTAAGAAGCTTCTTTCGTATCCCTGTCGCTTCGGACCACAACTTGATCTCCGCGTCCAAGGTGTACTCAAGCTCCAAACCCTCGTTGTAGATCTCGATGGGTTCATCATGACCAATTTGATTTAAAGAATCCGCAAACTCCGGATCCTCACTCGAAATGATAGAGTCCAAAGATTCTAAGGATAACAGCTCCTCAGAGTCCCCTTCCGGCGCTCCCTCTTTCTTTTCATCCTCTACTTTGGTCGTACCCTCATTGTCTACCAAGTCTTGTCTCCCAAGACGATTGTAAGAAAAGAACCAAATACGTCGCAAGAACAATTTATAATCAGGCGTCCATCGGCTAGTATAAAGTGCTAGGAGTTTTTTGATGAAAGCCTATTTTCTTGCTCTTTTCGTCGCTTTGCTGGTTTCCGGTTGCTCTCAACTTCAAAGAAGATCTTCAGGCAGTGGCTATGGGGATGAAATCCAATACGCCGATCAAACAAGCCGCACCGGCAGCTATGACAAAATGACCCGTCAAACCGCCTACGAGTTGGGTAAGGACCCCACCTCCTTGAGCCCGCAGGACCTTCAAGAAATCCGTTCGCGCCAAAAGGTCAAAGAACTGGAACGCACCCTCAGCTCCAAAAAAGAGCGCGAGCAGTACTCAAAAGTCATTTCATGGTTGAAAAATGATGATGAAAAAATTGAATTCCTCTCGGTGCCCACCATTGAAGGCCGTCAACAGTGGATCAATCGAAAAAACATCTGGGCACGTGCTCAAGCACCTCAGGAAGATATGAAAGGGCTTATTGAAGCTCAAGATATCGCCGTGGGAATGCCGCAAGAATATGTGCGTCGCTCTTGGGGAGAACCCCTGAGTGTTGAAGTTTCAGGAAATCCTATCTACAAAAATGAACGCTGGAAGTACCAGCGCTTTGTTTCTACATCTCAAGGGTATCGCCAAGAAACACGTTTCGTCTATTTTGAAGGTGGAAGAGTGGTGGGGTGGGAGACGGAATAGTCTCCCCCACTATTAATGATGATCGTCTTCGGAAATTTCTAACGGAGGAAGATCCATCGTCTTTAGATCTTCCAACGCTTTGGTTTGGAAAAAAACAGCCTCATCTTCTGACAATCCAATAAGCTCACTGTATTCGTGAATCATCAACGCTGTGGACTGAATGGGAATTTCACTGTGAATTACCTTTTGTCCTAAAGAGAATGCACTCACGCAGAAGGTGTTGGGTTTGCGACTGACAACACTGGCATCCACCGGTTTTGAAGCAAAGTCAAAACAAGGTCTTTCATCTTCAACCTTGGGGCGAATCGTCCCCACGGCGTTGATGATATTATTGTTCCCTTCGAAAAGCTTTGCATACAGATTTTGATCCGCAGGACTCATCTCATTGTTCTGATATTGAGAGGCTTTGTCTTGAAGATAGATATGCACGTATTTGAACGAGGCCTTCACAATCTCTTCGGCAGTTTCTCCGTCTAAAACTTCGTTAGGAGGAGTCGGATTGATCACGTTTCCACCCCCACCGCTGACTCCGCCTTCGCGAAAAAAGGGACGCGCGTGAGACGTGCAAACAAAAAACATCATCGCCAAAATAAGACTGTATCGAAGACTTGTTGAGGACATGGGACCCCCTGCTTTAAGAAACTTCTATCTTTTCCGTTATTGACATTCAATTGTAATTAACTAAAAAACAAAGACGTAATTTAGCAATGCTAAAGTGAGGGCTTATGGTGAAATTATCCATTTACGAGTACAAAGATTACAAAAAGTTCCTCATCGACTGGATGGAGCAGGCCCCTCAGAAGGGGCGTGGCATGCGGAAACAGCTTGCCGAGGCCATCTCCTGTCAGACTGCTTTTATTACACATGTCCTATCTGGAGACTATCACTTAAGCCTGGAACAGGCCGAAGCCAGTGCCCGCTGGATGGGGCTGAGTGAACAAGAAAGTGAATTCCTGCTGCTTCTGGTGATGTATCAACGGGCAGGAACCAAGAGTCTTGAGAATCTGCTTCGTCGCCAGATCTCTGAACGCCGGGAACAACAAGCCGTTCTTAAAAAGCGCGTGAACATTCAAGAAAGCCTCACTCTTGAAGATCAAGCAACTTACTATGGCAGCTGGCATTACGCCGCGATCCACATGGCACTTCTCAATCCCTCTTTAAGAACCATTGAAGGCCTGCAGAAGTATTTCCAACTCCCTCCTGCCAAACTGATGTCGGTGCTGGACTTCCTGGTTGCTCGGGGACTGGTGAAGCAAGAAAAGGGCTTCTTCAAGGTGGCCCAGCCCGTTTTGCATTTAGAGCTTAATTCGCCTCTACTTACGCAGCATCACACGCACTGGCGCTTAAAAGCGATTGAATCCATAGGAACAAAAAGTTTCGACAACCTTCATTATTCAGGAGTGATCTCACTGTCGAAAGAAGATTACGAATGGGTGAGAGAGCGCCTCTCTCACCTTCTAAAAGATGTGGTGGATAAACTTAAAGATTCCCCGGATGAACGATTAGCTTGCTTGAATTTCGACTGGTTCCAAGTTTAGAACTACTCAGGTCGACCGGCATCAATCCAACGAATTACAAACTCAACCTCCTGAGGTGTTAAAGGCGCGCCATCCTGAGGAGGCGGCATCTGTTCCCCGTCGGTGCGAGTAAAACTGCGCACGATCTTGCTGGTCTTTCCAGGTCCTGCCCACAAGCGACTTCTCTTGGTAATTTCGCTGTACGGATAAAACAAAAGTCCCGCCGCTTCCAAGTCATCAGAATCCGGACTGTGACACTTCAAACATTTGGGCTGAAGAATCTTCGTCATCAAAGTTTGATAGTTCAAAGGCATCTGTTCAATCGGCGTATTCTCAGGTCCGTCTTGAGGATTATCAGCAACCCCTTTACAAGCGGCCAAATCCCCCACTCGGGTCACGGTGGTTTCGGGCGCCCCTTGCTGAATCCAGCTATCTAAAATCGCTTTGCGACAGTCAGACAAAGGCGCGTAACCATTTTTTGCCGGAGGCATTGTATTGGCATGAATCTCGGTTCTAACGGTATTCAAATTTTGTTGCGTTGAAGACAAGCTTCCCAACTCCGGTGCGGAATGCCCCACGTGACAGGACATACAGGAACTTAAGACCGAACTCTTCATCAGATTCCAATCAATCAAAGCAGACTCACTGATCGGCGCTGATTGTTTGCCGTTTTGCCCGCCACCTAAAGCATTGGGATCTTTCACGACGTTGTAATTGCAACCGCCAAAGATAAGGACAGAGCTACAAATAATAATGGAGTATAAACCACGCATAATCGGCCTCCTGCCCGGCAAGGGCTAAAGAATTTTGTTTTGTCCAAGTTCCGGTAAACTCAAAATGAGGACGAGGATAGAACTGGAAACCCACCCCATAACGATTCACTTCCGTGCTGGTATCGCTGACATCGCCCTTCTGATATTCGCCGACAATCAAGGCATCAAATCCCTTAAACAGGGTGTAACCCAACTTATTATAAGTCACAAAACTGTGAGTGGTTGTGGAAGAATTTTTTTTATCCTGCCAATCCAACTCATTGACCCAATAAAGACGAGGTGAAAAGCCTAGAATCATCCAAGTGCCATAAAGGTCTCGATCAAAACCATCGCTCTGTCCGCGCCAATAGTTCATCGCCACTTTGTAGCGGTCCGCAAAAAAATACTGGGCTTGAAGAATGTATGACGTCTCAGGATCATCGACGTCCACTTGTTTTGCCACACTGACGTTGGAGGTCCACTGCTCCCCGGTCCACTGAACCTCGGCCACATTTCGAGTCGCACCCAGCCCCAGTCCCGTAAAGGAGCGAGCAAACGCAATATGCTCCAAACCATAAACCCCAAACTGAGGCACAAAGCGCCCGGCGCGAAGGGACAGTTCATCTTGCGGTTTCCACATGCCATAATAAGAAGTGCCGTAGGGATACCAAACTTCATCTTCCAATTGCCCAAAGGTCAGCACCAAGGCCCCTTGGTCCCTGACAAAGCCGACGGACATATCTGCCTGCATTTTGATAAAACGCCCCGTTTTAACGGCCGCATTTTCTTTATGCACTTGAACTCCGCGAACATCGCCCCCAACGAGAATCCACTGCTCCAGGGTTTCGCGATCCACGGCTCCATGAAGAAAGCCCGCCTCTTTCTCGGTCCCCCAAGTGCTAAGCACCTCTGACGACAGACTTCGCCCGTAGGAAGTCAACAGGCCTCCTCCCGAAGGAGACACATGGCAAGCGGAACAATTATTATACTGAAAACGCGTGAGCTCAGGAAAAGCCCACGCGTGTGTTCCAAACAATATCACTAAGAGTGAAATCCATTTCATAGAAAACTCACTTTAATACGGTGAAGGAAGTCTCGATATCCACCTTGTCCGCGACCTTAAGTCCCGCATAAGCCGGAATATCGATATTGAACTCGGACAATTTGACAGAGTACTTCGCTTTGACATTGAGATTTTTGCCATCAGACTCGACATCAAAAACCCCTTCCACAGGTTTCGAGGTTCCGTGAAAAGACAGAGTTCCCGAGAACTTCTGTCCATCCAGTTTTCCCTCAATCTCCGCTGGAGCTTTTTCCAGCTCAAAGCTATTTAAAGTTAAAGTTGCCGTCGGATAAGACCCCACCTCGAGATATTTGTTCTTCATGTGTTCATCACGAAGATCAATCCCGGTGTTGAGACTGCGTAAATCAACCTTCAGCTCTCCAGAAACTTTCTTATTATCAATGGCGATCTTACCCTCGGGGCCAGAGCCCTCTCCACCGATGCGAAGCATGGCGGGTTTTCCAATGGCAAGAAACTTCATCTTCCCTGAATTCGCGCGCAACTCGACGGTCGCTGCGTTCACGATGCCCGTTACCAACAAAACACTGAGAAAAATCGCTGTTCTCATAAAGCCCCCCTCTTAGAAGCCTTGAGAGATTACTTTTCCATCCTGGTCCATGTGGATAGAGTAAGTTTGTCCGTTATTAAGATTCACAAGGAACAAAACGCCCGTCGCTTCTTTTTGAATCTCAACAGATTGAACATTTTGCGCAACAACGACGTTATCAGAAGACTCACTCAAGTGGTCTACAATCGCCTCGGCACCCAAATCCAAAATTGTTGCGGCATTAGCGCCATCCAGAAGAGGTCCATGAGGAAAACGAGAAACAAAATTCGCAGAAGCGGACGTCGCTTTACCAGCTTGATCAAAGGTCATCTCGAGGGTGTTAGGATTGCTTTCATCAGCAGAAGGGGAATACATCTTCACACGGAAGCCTCCAGACTCTTGAGTCACCGTGACCGTGGTAACATCTGTCAGATAGCTGGCATCGATCTTTCCTTTACTGACTAAACCGGCAAGTTGATAGGAGGACTTTTCTACGACATGCATAGGGGTAATTACTTTCCCCGCGAACGCTGCTACAGAAGCTAAAACTACGGCGATAGATACAAATACCTTTTTCATGGAATTCTCCTTATGGTTATTGGGAAAGAACCTACAAAGCCCTTTCCATGCATTATTCATCATCGCAAAAAGAAGAAGACTCAATTTGAATTTGTTAAATTAGTATCTCGATATTTTAGTATTACTAAAATTACACAAATGACATCCTCTGGGCTCTCTAAGCTTGAGTCCGTGTGAATATGATCACAATCAGCATAGATGAATGTTCTAATAGAATACTGATTAACAACGGCACCAAATATCGCAAAGCCTTCAGAGAAAGACGTCGCAATGTCTTACATAAGGAATAGATCTTGATTTGAAGTGTCGAAAAAAGAAAAAGCCACTTCAGAAGTGGCTTTTTCTTTTTTTGCAATCCAACCCTCAAAATAAATCAATGAGCTTCGTCCCAGTTGTCGCCAATGGCATAGTTCACTTTCAAGGGAACACGCAGCTTCACCACGTTCTCCATAATCGACACAAGATGTGGAGCATGTTTTTTTAAATGTTCTTCGGTCTCTTCAAAAATCAACTCATCGTGAACTTGCAAGAGCATACGCACAGGAACCTTCTCAAAAACCTCGATCATGGCCTTTTTAACCAAGTCACTGGCAGTCCCTTGAATCGGAGCATTGATCGCGGCCCGTTCCCCGAATTTTTTAAGTGCCATATTCTTGGACTTCAATTCGTCGATATAACGACGACGGCCAAACAAAGTTTCCACGTAACCTTTTTCATGAGCTTGTTTGATAGTGCCGTCGATATATTCCCGGACATTTTTAAAACGCGTGAAATAACGGTCAATGATGTCCTTGGCTTCTGTTCGGGAAATCCCCAGATTTTCAGCAAGACCAAAAGCTCCTTGTCCATAGGCGATTCCAAAGTTCACTGCTTTGGCCGAACGACGAAGTTCAGATGTCACTTCTTTTAACGGCACGCCGTAAATCTCAGCTGCGGTGGCGGCGTGAATATCCAAATCTTCCGCGAAGGCTTTGCACAAATTCGGATCTTCCGAAATATGCGCCAAGATGCGAAGTTCAATTTGTGAATAGTCCACCGACAACAGTTTCATGCGAGGAGCAGCAATAAAAGCCTTGCGCACTTGCTGACCACGTTCGGTACGAATGGGAATATTCTGCAAATTGGGCTGAGTGCTGGAAAGCCGTCCCGTGGTGGTCAACGCTTGATTGAAGCTGGTATGCACACGATCATCCTTCGGATCAATCATCTCTGGCAAAGCGTCAACATAGGTCGATTTGAGTTTTGAAAGCTCCCGCCACTGCAAAATCAACTTTGCAATCGGATGATCCAGTCCCAACAAAACCTCTTCATCTGTCGAATAACCCGTTTTTGTTTTTTTACCAACAGGCAGCTTCAGTTTTTCAAAAAGGATCACCCCCATTTGTTTGGGGCTTCCCACATTGAAAGACTCTCCCGCTTCGGAGTGAATCTGTTTTTCAAGCTGTTCAATTTCTGTTTTGAGTTCGGCACTCTGTTTTGCCAAAAGCTCTTTATCAATACGAATTCCCAAGCGCTCCATGGATAACAAAACACGCGCCAAAGGAAGGTCTAATTCTTGATAGACCTTTTCACTTCCCACCGCCTTAAGCTCCTGGGTCAAAGTCGCCGCAAAATTTCGATGAGCGTTGTACAGTGCCGAGGGTGATGCCATCTCCGGCAGAACATCGGCCATATAACGTGTATAGATCTTGCTAAAATCGGAAGTGTCCCCAGCCTTCAAAACGTAAGCCGCCAATTGAGAATCCCAGGCAGCAATCGGGGTTTTTGCACCAATTTTATGCCAGAGGGATTTTAAATCAAAACCACTCCAGCGCACCTGGAAGGTGTCGGTCAACTTGCCAAGATATTCCGAGTCGGAAACTTCCAGAACTTCTGTCTCAGTGCCGATGAAAACACCCCGATTGTCAAAGAATCCCCACAGGGCTTGGTTCTCTGACAAAATCTCAGCTAATTCCCGCGTGTTCAAAGTTCTTTCTTTAAAGTGTTTATCTTCTTTTGCGATCACCAACGTCGGAGTCGGATCTTCACCAACCGCCGGTGCACTTTGCTCAGTCACCTTCTTCACGGGCGCTGGAGCCGTCTCGGGGCTGGTCGTTCCGAAAAGACTTTTTTCAAACGACTTAAAGTTCAACTCATGCAAAAGATCTTTTAACTCTTGGGCCTTAAACGGTTGCAATCGATAAGCTTCATAGTCTTCGGGAACTGTTACGTCCGTCACAATGGTGACCAGCTTCTTTGACATGAAGGCATTGTCTTTAGAGGCAATAAGCTTCTCGCGGATGCTTTTACTTTCGACCTTATCGATGTTCTCATAGATGTCTTCCAAAGTCTTAAACTGCTCTAGAAGTTTAATCGCCCCTTTTTCGCCGATGCCTTTGACTCCTGGGATATTGTCAGACGTGTCGCCGACGATGGAAAGATAATCGATGAATTGATCGGGACGAACCCCCCACTTTTCAAAGACCCCCTGAGCATCATAGCGCACATCCTTCATGGTGTCGTAAAGCCACACATGCGGACCAATCAATTGGCCAAAGTCCTTATCGCCGCTGACGATAAAAACTTCCATGTTGTGATGACGCCCCCACTTGGTCAGGCCACCGATAATATCATCGGCCTCGTAACCAGGGATTTCAAAAGCAGGAATTCCCATGAGGTCCGCTAATTTTTTGAAGTATGGCACTTGCTTGGCTAAATCCTCGGGCATCTCTGTGCGATGAGCTTTATAGCCCTCATACATCTGCTTGCGAAATGATGGCTCTTTTCGGTCAAAACAAAAAACCAAGTACTCGGGTTTTTCTTCCTTGAGAAGCTTAATGATCATCGAAAGAAAGCCATAAATGGCGTTAACAGGAAGCCCCGACGGTGCTGTCAACGGGCGGATCGCGTAATAAGCGCGAAAAAACATGGCACTGACGTCCACGAGATAGAGTTTTTTCATTTGAGTCTCCCAGTGCAAAACTTATCTCTACACTGGGCCGTCATTCTTGTCGATGACTCGATTATTCTAAGTCTTCTTTGACGCGAGAAAAATCAATTTGCTCTAAGGCATTTTTGTCGCATTGATGTTCAGCAAAAGGCGCGTACTTCACTTCGTCACAGCAAGCCTCGGCCTGGCGAAGAATCAATTCAAGTTCATTTTTAACGGACACCTCAATATGGCAGTTTCCCTCTTCCCAGGACTCAATTTCCTCTGAAGAGCAATGCAAGTGATGAGCAAGATCGGAGCGGCTCCAGCCCAAGCGAAGACGGAGCGTGCGAAGAGATTCTTTGTTCCAGTCTAATGTGTGATTATCAACCATATAAACCTCTAAATTTATTGCCGTATTAGCACCAATTAGAGCAGTAATACTAGTTGTATTATACATGGGAGACAGTAAATAATGCGATGGGCTACGGTCTATTGTTCAGGAAAAACAAAGACAAGGTCGTGCTCTCCGGCCAAATCCAATTTATCGCGCGCCTGGCGTTCAATAAAGGCAGGATCTTTAGCTTGCCTCAACTGGCCCGACAGGTTGGAAATATTCTCACGAGTCTGCTGAATCTCTGCGTTAATACGATCAAAATCCCTGTGTAGGCCCCATAACCTGAAGAGGTTTCCATTAAGAACGATTGAAACCGAAAACACCACAAGACAGCACATTGCCACCTTCGTGGGTTGATTCAAAAAACGTCGAAGACCTACTGCAAACTGAGTGTAAGACATGAGTTTATTCTAACGCTCATTTGTTTGTGCTGGCTACAGGACTGAGGGCCAGGAGTTATGTCGCAAGAACGATGTTACGCCCTCCCCCTGAGGTCCAATAAAAGAATACTATTCGCTTCTCAAAATGCGACTTGAGCTCTGTCGACGGCTTCCTGTGCCCCGAAGTAAGTTTTGGCACTTTTCATTTTTTCATGTTGTATAGATTTTTCTATACAATTAGAATGTTCTTAGGCATAAGAAGTCCACCTTCAACAAAAAAAGGCGGTTCCCATGAGAAGCATCAAACACAAAATCTCCCTATTAACTCTGACTGCTCTTGCGACTTTCGCGACACCAATGGTTAACGCAAAAACAAATACCGATCCTGAGGTCGTCTCTTCCGTCGACTTCAATCGTTATGTCGGCTTTTGGTATGAGATTGCCCATGCCCCTAACTTTTTCCAACGTGGTTGCCTTAGCTCCACGGCCGAATATGCTCTTATCGGCGAGGGCAAAGTGTCGGTGAAGAACACTTGTTATAAAGAAGACGGTGGCATTTCAGACATTAACGGAATCGCCACGGTGACAGATCCCGCCGTCCCCGCAAAACTCAAAGTTCGTTTCAACTTCTTTGCTCGCGGCGATTATTGGATCACGATGTTGGATGAAAATTACCAATGGGCCGTGATCAGCGGACCTGCCAAAAAGTCACTTTTTATCCTGTCGCGAACTGCCACTATGGACGATGTCTTATTAAAGCAGATTCTTGCTCAACTTCAGAGCCAAGGTTTTGAAACTCAAGATTTGATTTTCGATAGGTACTAAACTTAAACATCCGAGGTGACTCGTGGAAAAGAGCAAACCCAATTTAAAAAAGTATCTTTTTATTCTTATCGGTACTTCGACCATCGGCTGCTCTTCCTCTCAAATAAAAGACTACGCGGGAGAAACGCCCGCGTTGGTCATGGAGACGTACTTTAACGGAACCCTTGATGCGTATGGTATATTTCAAGATCGCTCAGGCTTGGTGAAGAAAAGATTCACTTGCGTGATCAAAGCCTCGTGGAAAGACGGTGTGGGTACTCTCGATGAAGACTTCACGTACTCTGATGGAACAAAAAGCAGACGAATCTGGACCATCAAGAAAACAACGCAGAACAACTATATCGGCACCGCCAGCGATGTGATCGGAGAAGCTCATGGAGAGGTCTCTGGAAATGCCCTTCGTTGGAAATATACTCTCGCACTGAATGTCGACGGCAAGATCTACCACGTTGCCTTCGACGACTGGATGTATCTGATGAATGACAAGGTGATGCTCAACCGCTCAAGGATGAGTAAATTCGGTTTTCACTTAGGCGATGTGATTCTTTCTTTTCAAAAGAGATAAAAATTATGAACCTTCTAATCCCTCTCCTTCTCTTGTTTTCGCTAAGAGCTCAGGCCGGGGAAACTTGGCTGCGGGGGAATGCTTTTTCCATCGACTCGGAAAAACTGATTTATATCGAAGAACACCGAATCAAATCTGACAGCCAGGGGCTCAATGAGTTCATAGAAACGTGGTACAAAAAGCCCGATGGGACCCTTTTTGCCACAATGACAAGCGACTTCAGTAAGAGCAAATTCGTTCCTGACATTCAATTTCATGATCACCGTTTTGATTTAAAGGAAGAAGTCCACCTGGACCCCGACAAAAAAACCCTTACGATTCGTATTACCAAGAAAGATGCGACAAAACCCAAAGAAAAGACTCTGCGGTTCGAGCCACGTATGGTGGCGGGGCAGGGGTTTGATAATTATCTAAGAGCACACTTTGATGCGCTCGCGAGTGGAACGTTGCCGATGGCTTTCATTGTCCCCTCTAAACTTGATTTTTTCAAATTCGATGCTTCGATGGTGACAGACTCAGAAAATGGTCTGCGCAAATTGAGCCTTAAAGTTCATAACTACTTTTTGCGAATATTTGTTCAAAATCTCCAAGTCGAATACGACAAGAAGACGTCCCGACTTCTAACCTATAGAGGACTTTCAAATCTATCCGACGACAAGGGTGATTCTTTTTTAGTGCAAATTAAGTATCGGTAGAATTGCGTCGCCACCCTCGTCACGAGGGCACGACGCTTTCAAATTCAAAACTATCGGAATGCGGCTTTATCCCAGTACATGCCCATGCCGCCAAGATCTTCTTCGATGCGAAGAAGTTGATTGTACTTGGCGGTTCTTTCTCCACGACACAAGCTGCCCGTCTTGATCTGATGACAGTTCAAAGCCACCGCCAAATCGGCAATCGTGACATCTTCGGTCTCGCCCGAGCGATGAGACATGATCGTGCGGTATTTATTTCTTTGCGCCAAGTTCACTGCTTCAAATGTTTCCGTCAAAGTTCCGATTTGGTTTACCTTCACCAACAATGCGTTACCGGCTTTCTTTTCAAGGCCCATGCGCAAACGCTTGGGGTTGGTCACAAAAAGATCATCACCGATCAATTGGACGGTTGAACCTAATTCTGCCGTCGCCTTAACCCAAGCCTCCCAGTCGTCCTCAGCGAAACCATCTTCGATAGATACCAAAGGATATTTCTCAGTCCACGTTTTATAGATGCCCAAAAGTTCAGAGGCAGAAATATGGCTGCCTTGCCATTCATACTTCCCGTCTTTGTACATTTCCGTTGATGCCACATCCAACGCCAAGAAAACGTTTTGTCCTGGATCATAACCCGCATCAACAATCGCACTCATCAAAAGATCCAAGGCCTCTTGGTTTGAGCCCAACTTCGGTGCAAAACCACCTTCATCACCCACCGCTGTCGAAAGACCTTTCTTTGCCAAGATCTTCTTCAGCGTATGAAATATCTCTGCACCCGCTCTCAAAGATTCAGCGTACGAGTTATTCACTGTTGGCACGATCATGAACTCTTGAATATCCAAGCCATTGTTCGCGTGCGCTCCGCCGTTAAGAACGTTCATCAAAGGCACCGGCAAACGACAAGCTTGGGAACCGCCCACATAACGATACAATGGAAGTTTGCTATCAGCGGCTGCAGCCTTGGCCACTGCCAAAGACACACCCAAGATCGCGTTAGCACCCAAATTCGATTTATTTTCTGTTCCATCGATTTCGCGCAAAATCTTATCGATGTAAACTTGCTCCGTGACCTGAAGGCCCATGATTTCAGGAGCGATTTTTTCGCGAACATTATCGACAGCTTTAAACACGCCTTTACCCAAATAACGGTTCTTATCGCCATCACGAAGTTCACAAGCTTCATGAGCTCCTGTAGAGGCTCCTGAAGGGACGGCGGCGCGCCCAATATTGCCTTCAGCAGTTGTGACTTCCACTTCCACCGTGGGGTTTCCACGACTATCCAAGATTTCACGGGATACGAGGCCGACGATTTCAGACATGATGATTTCCTTCTTTCTCGGAGTTTTTGTTGTTCATTTTTTTAACTAATTCCATACTTTCAAAGACCGTGCGCGGGTACTGAGCTTTGACGTGTTCCCAATCCACGCGTCTCATCGCCTCTTTCACGGCGGGAGTCATCTTCCCTTGAGCAACCAGCATGGTGATCAGTTGTTGAGCCCTCACCATGTAGTCGTGCATACGCGCCAAGTTCTGATTCAAAACATAACCAGGCGATTCGCTATCAAAGCTCAAATGCGACAAAGAACCTTCATGAGGAAGGAGCGTGGCTTTGACCGCCGCTTCTGCGGGAACGTCCACTTGCGCCGTCAGTTGCAGCTTTTGCTTTTCATAATCACGGATCTTTTCTTCAAGATCACCGACGTATTTTTGCAGATCCTCGCGCTCACGCTGTGTTCGCTGTAAATCTTCGATCAGACTTTGAAACAAAGCAGGACTGACCTGATGCCCAACGCTTTCACTAAAAATAGAGTTCTGTTGCGTCGACCAGTTAAGTTTGATCGTGATGCCTTCCCACTCACAGATTGCCGGAGGCTGCCCCACGTAGACGGGTAAAGATTCAAACGCCGCTTTCAGGTAGGTCGTCACCAATGGGTATTGCTCCGCCGGCAAAGGCAGATCAAAAGAAATGCTCACTTCATCGCGACGAAGATTTTCAATCGGAGGTTTCGGAGAAATAAAATACGAAAGAAATTGTTCCGGTTGATTAAAGATCTCTTGCGGACGAGGCATCATGCGCAAAACGCTGTCTAGCACTCCCCAAGCTCTCAGCGTGGGTCCCTCATGTCCGGCTCTTTGCAAAATATTTCCATCACGCTTGAGCGGCAAACGTAAAGCCATCTCAAGAAAGGCCTCCATATCCGGAGCCGTGATCCAATACGACGAGTCCCTAAGCAGTTCCACCGGAAGATGGGTCTGCTCATAAAGAGGCGTCAGGTCTTCACCCTGGTCCTCCAAAATATTCAAGACTGCGTTCGAAATCTTACAACTAAAGTGCACGAAGGAAGTCTTAACGTATATTCCCCCGAGAAGAAAGACGAGAAAGGTGCCTGTTTCTTTTTTGGGTCTACACTGCGTCATTGCTTGTGACGCAGTGTAGACCCAAAAAAGAAGCAGGCACCTTTTAGGAAGCAGGCACCTTTTAGGCGGCTTTGTTGAATTTGGATTTGGGGAATGGGAGGTTGTTGTCGATGATTTCGTCCATGAAAAGCGGGATGTTCCCCGTGGCCTGGAGTTTTCCTTCCAGAGTTCCATCGGGACGACGAGTCAATCGGGACATTTCAAAGATCGGAACCACGTTGTACGAACCATCCGCATTAAATCCGCGCACTTCGCTAATTGCGGCAATGCGGCGAGATCCGTCAGAAAAACGTGAAACTTGGATGATAATTTCGATGGCCGAAACCACCTGAGAGCGCAAAGCCTTCTCGCTGATCTTCGCGTCGCCCCCCTGAGCCAAGGCCTCCAAACGCACAATCGCGTCCTCCGGAGTGTTCGCATGGACCGTGCCCATACAACCCTTGTGCCCCGTGTTCATGGCATTGAGAAGTTCCATCGCTTCGCTGGAACGAACCTCCCCCACGATGATTCGATCCGGGCGCAAGCGCAGAGCGCTTTTTAAAAGATCTTTAATCGTCACCTCGCCCTTACCACTTTGATCACTCTGACGTGTTTCAAACATCACCACATGCTCATAATCAACTTGAAGCTCGGAAGAGTCCTCAATCACCATCACACGCTGTCCCTTTGGAATACGCGTACACAACAGGGATAACAAGGTCGTTTTACCCGAACCCGTTCCCCCACTCACGATGATGTTTTTACCCAAGAACATGCAGATATCCAGAAAGCGTGCGCCATCTTCAGTGATCGCACCAAACTTAATGTAATCAGCAAAAGTAATTTTGTTGTTTGTAAATTTACGAATGGACAACGTCGTGCCCTTGCGCGACATCGGAGGAATCACCGCCGCAATACGCGAACCATCCGGCAAACGCGCATCCAGACGAGGCGACTCATCGTCAATACGACGGCCCACGCTTTGCGCGATGCTATTCACCGCCGCGCGCAGATCGTCTTCCGAGGGAAAAGTCTCGGCCACACGCTCGAGTTTTCCCTTTCGTTCGACGAAAATTTCTTTGTGTCCATTAACAAGAATCTCAGAGACACCCTTGTCATCGAGGTACTTCAAAACAGGACCCAAATTCTGCTGAATGGTCTGTTTGAAAACGTTCGACTGATCCGACATGGGCTGTGCTCCCCGATTTAGTTTGAAGCAGGTTTTCTGTCAGCAGAACCCGCGTCAGAATAGATGATGAACTTTCCCTGCACGGCCGTTTCCGGACATTGGTAAGAAAAGATGCCATCGGTTTTAGGAGTTACATAAAATGTTTTTTGTTCTCCAAACACCGTGTTGTGGTGCTCAGAAAACGCATCAAGAACGAAACTCACGTTCTTTTCTTTGCCATTCACATTCACCACATGAATACGATAGTTGCTGCCTTTTTTCAGGCGAACCGTATCTGGGACAAAACCCTTATCCGTATTCATGATCACGATGTCTTGAGTGGGCTCTACCGACTCAAAGACCTTGGATAAAATACTCGCGGATTGATCTTCTTGAATGCTTGCCGGCAAACGATCTTCGTTTTTAACTCGGTTGAACTCAACCTGACGACGAGAGAAGTCCACTTCCCAGGCCATCGCCGCTTGCGACACCAAAAGAATCAAGGCTATCTTAGTGCAACTCTGTGCGATCTTGGAACTCACAAAACTCACGCGCCACCTCCATTGCGATATAATTCACGGATCTTTGATCCATCATGTGGAGCTTCTGGATGAGTAGGTCTTTGTTCCCTTTGCATGCGTTGATGGTCTGAAACGCATCACTCAAGATTCCTGGCTGCGCCATCATCTCTTTTGTGATTTCGCTCCAATCCAATTTCAAAACAGGATCAATCGCACCTACGGTGTAGAGTGCATCAAACACTATTTGTAAATCGCCTTGAAGAAACATCGAATCCTCCTAATTGCTCCGGGCATCCAGCCCTCTCATGTTGTTTCTATCGGTAGGAGTTCGTGAGAACTTGAGTCAATTTGAGGCGATTTTTAGAGAGTTGAGGAGATCTATCGTTTGACGCTGGCCCTGGGTCGAAACGGACCAGGGCCCGGTCTGGTCGAGGGAATTTATTTCCCTGAAGAGGCCTTTTCTGCCGAACTTTCAGTCGCGGATCCTGGAGTTGCCTCAAGGGACTCCGCTTTTTCAATGTTTTGAGACAATATCTTTTGCGCAAGTTCCGAAGGTGACACCGTCGACTTCATTGTACGAAGCTTTCGTTCATTGACAGCTTCTTTCGAAACTTCAATCTGAGCATCTCGAATTCTTTCTACAATCTTCCTCTCAAACCCCTCGGACTTGATGTAAGGTTTGACCTCTGCCAACAGATTTTCCAGGAAAATGACGTAGGTCATTTGCACCACCGGTTTAAAAGCGCGAGGATTTTTCAAGGCATTAATGGCTTCGTCAGTTAATTGACTGATCGTTTTTTCCCAGGACTCTAAATTATCTAAATTGGTCCGCAAAGGAGCTACCACTTTTTCGATCATGTCATCATCGTTAGGACGAGAATAAACCGCCTGCAATGCTTCCTTAAGAGGCACGGCTTTTCCACTCGCCGATTTTTTGGACTCTTTCACTTTGTCACTGACCAACTTATTCATTTGATCCAGATCTTTCAGTGCCAACTGTGAATAGTTAAACAACAAACCCGCTTGGGCTTGCATACAAAATACAAATGTAAACATTGTTAAAAGGAAATTTGATTTTTTCATAAATCTCAGTTTAAAGACCTCCGGATATGAGACAAGGCCAGAATCGCCCGGACCAAAGACTGGGATTTTTTCCTTCCCTCTAAACTGAAAATAATGTCAAATAAAGGGGCTCAAAACTTTAAATCATCCATCTCGGAGGAAACATTGAAAGCACTTAAGTTTTTTGGAATTGGCGCGTTAGCACTTTCGCTTGTGAATTGTGCTCCATCTGCTAAGCAACTCAAAGAAGCCGTTGAAAAAGATCCTAGCATCGTTTTCGTCGCTATCGAAAAAGACCCAGAGCAATTTATTGAGGTTGTGAATAAAGCAGCCCAAAACGCTCAACGTAAAGCTCAAGAAAAAGCTGTTGCCGAAGAAGGCAAAAAGCGTGATGAGGAGTTCGCCAATCCTTTGAAGCCTGTTGTCGAAGAGGGTCGCGTTATCTTTGGACCTAAAGACGCTAAAATCACTATCATCGAATATTCTGACTTTGAATGTCCTTATTGCGCTAAAGGCCACGCAACTGTTGACGAAGTAATGAAGGCTTACCCTAAAGACGTACGTGTTGTTTACAAGCACTTGCCTTTGGACTTCCATCCTTTGGCAATGCCTGCGGCAAGATACTTTGAAGCGATTGCAATGCAAGACCATGCAAAAGCAGAGAAGTTCTACAATATCGTTTTCGAAAACCAAGGCGATCTTCGCTCTAAAAAAGAAGGTGCTTTGAAAGATGCGGCCAAAAAAGTAGGCGCGGACATGAAGAAGCTTGAGAAAGATCTAAGCAGCGAAGCAATCACTAAACGTATTGACGCTGACATGGAAGAAGCTCGTAAGTTCAACTTCTCTGGAACTCCAGGTTTCTTGATCAACGGTGTTTCTCTTCGTGGAGCATATCCGTTCTCTGAATTCAAAGACATCATCGAACGTCACCTAAAAGGTGGAAAATAGTCCTTAACATTCCCTGTTAGACTTTTAAAACCCACAGTTGCTTCAACTGTGGGTTTTTTTATTGCCGCGAGCGCATTTTATTTGTGCCCTCTTCTCAACTCGAATACATTGAATTCATAACACCTCACAAAGGAACTCTATGAGCGCGCACGCAAAGTCTTTGATTCTCAAGGCTCAAGATGATCTGGATCTCGCAAAAAAACATCTCGACGATGAAAAACAGCACGATTTGGTCGGTTACAACCTCGCGCAGGCCTGTGAAAAATATCTCAAAGCACTTTGTGACATGAGAGGACTTCAGTATCCCGCCGACGAAGAGGGTCACGATCTCGACGCCCTGATGCAGGTCTTAGAGGAGAATAATTTCGCGGCGATCTCTTCCCACGCCGACATCATCGAGCTGACTCCCTATAACTCAACCAAAGCTCATATTCGACCGGAAGACCGCTTGGATCTTGAAGAGTATGTGGGGTACGTTGAGAACCTGAAAAAACTTGTGGGCGAACAACTTCGCTTGCTTTAGATCACTTCGCGGCAGCATAGATCAAACTGCCGCCCTTAATCATATTAATGACCTTATCACGATTAGCCATGGAAACAGCGGGACATCCCCAACTGCGACCTTGAATCACACTTGAATCCTGAACATAACTAGCTCCATGTACCACAATGGCTCGGGGACGAGCATTGGAGTTCGTCGTGGACAGTCCATCGAGCTTCAAGGAGTACCCATTACTTCCTTGATAGGTTTCTGCCGTTCGATAAAACCCTAGAGAACTGGCATTCGATCCCGACACATTGCTAAACTTTTCCGCAAAGCCATCATGATCGCTATCGGAACCTTTTCCGTGAGACACATGAATATTCCAAACGCTTCCGGAATTCATGTTAATAAAATACCAACGTTTCTGAGTCGATTTTTGACTGAAATCTATCACCGATAAAACCGAAGGGTTCTTCAGGGTGGATTTATTTTTATGATAGAACAAAATCGCTTCCGCTAAATGTTTTGTCGGAACAATATGGGTGGGGTCCACATAATCATACTTCTGAAGAATCGCCTCACGCTCACTCAACATCGGAGGAGTTGCAGGCTCCAAAGTCGGAACCTCCGGTGTCACCGAAGGAAGCTCCGCTCCCCCCTCCACGTCCTGAGCACCGTTGGGGCTTGAGTTGTCAGGAGCCGCTGCACTAGGTTCATTTTGTGGATCATCCGGCAGCGCCGGGGTGCCAGGTCCGCAGGCCGCCAAGGTCAGTGTGGCGACTGCAATAAACAAAGACTTTGAGAGCGAGAAAGACATCATGCCGATCCTCCGTGGTTTTCACAGAGGAAATCGGCTGCTCATTTTTAAAACTTAAACCTTTTTAGAATTGACTGAACTCTGGACACATTTCCGAGGGAAACTGAATGCCATCTAGACAGTTTCTTCTATTTTAATGAGGCGATATCGATCACGAACCGATAACGAACATCCCCCTTCAGCATGCGCTCATAAGCCTCGTTAATCTTCTGCACCGGAATCAATTCGATGTCAGAAGCCACACCTTTTTCAGCGCAGAAATCCAACATCTCCTGTGTCTCCTTAATGCCTCCAATCAAGGAACCCGCAAGACTTCTTCTTCCCATCACCAACGGAAATGGGTGGATCGGCTCAGGACGTTCTGGAATGCCCAGAAGAACCATCGCCCCGTCCCGCTTCACCAATCCGAGGAAACGATTTAAATCCAAAGATGCGGACACAGTGTTGATGATTAAATCAAAGTAGCGATTGTACTTTTTAAACGTCTCATCTTCCGAACCCAACACATATTGTGTCGCCCCTAAGCGATGAGCATCTTCTTTCTTCTTGTTTGACGAACTGATCACTGTAACTTCGGCACCCATAGCGGCCGCGAGCTTCACGGCCATGTGTCCCAGCCCCCCCAGCCCCATCACCGCCACTTTGCTGCCAGGCCCCACCTTCCAATGGCGAAGTGGGGAGTACGTCGTAATTCCCGCACACAATAGCGGCGCAGCTTTATCCAGCGGAAGTCGTGGAGAAATTTTTAAAACAAAATCTTCCTTCACGACAATCTTCGTCGAGTAGCCTCCTTGAGTCGACGTTTTCCCATCACGCTCTTTGGAGTTGTAAGTCCCGACGAATCCTTTTTCACAATATTGCTCCAAACCTTCCCCGCAGGAAGCACACTCTTGGCAGGAGTCCACCATACAGCCCACGCCGACGGAGTCTCCCACTTTAAACTTCTTCACCTCTGAACCGACTTGCGAAACTTTGCCCACAATTTCGTGCCCGGGAACCATCGGAAAGGTTGCTCCTCCCCACTCGTCACGCACTTGATGAAGATCGGAATGACAGACCCCGCAATAAAGAATATCAATCATCACGTCATGAGGACCCGGCTCTCGTCTTTCAAATTGATAGGGTTTCAAAGCCTCTTTCGCTTGATAGGCCGCATATGAATTTACAGATGGCATTGCTCACTCCCTTTTGCCCGCTACTATATCTCGCAATACCCGCAAGAGGAAGACTTTCAAATAACAAAGCTTCAGACAATTTTCCTCTCAAAAAACAAAGCGCACAGAAAACCCATCCCTTCTATCGAAAAGAGACTTATTCTTTTCAAAAAAAGGAGATCCCTTATGAGAGTTCGAGAAATCATGCATCCCAAAGCCAAAGTCATCAACT
Source organism: Bdellovibrio sp. (assembly GCA_024711265.1). Taxonomy (GTDB): domain Bacteria; phylum Bdellovibrionota; class Bdellovibrionia; order Bdellovibrionales; family Bdellovibrionaceae; genus Bdellovibrio. Next base: position 23,822 of record JANJTG010000067.1, read on the forward strand.
TCGAACACACCGTCGAAGAGGCGGCTCGTATCATGGAGAGCGAAGACTGCGGCTCAATTCCCGTAGAAAAAAACGATAAAATGGTCGGCATGGTAACCGATCGTGATATCGCCATCCGCGTGGTCGCCCACGGAAAAGATCCACGCAAAACCAAAGTTCAAGAAATCATGAGTGAAGGAATTAATTATTGTTTTGAAGACGACGACCTCGAAGAGGTCAGCAAGAAGATGAGCGGAAAACAACATCGCCGCCTTCCGGTCGTCGATAAAAATAAACGCCTGGTCGGCATGGTCAGCTTAGGAGATATCGCCAGTCGAGGCGGCGATGCCAAGCTGACTCATAAAACACTCTCCAGCGTCGCGCACCACTAACGAATGAAAAAGAAGGTACGGCTGCACTACCAAAAGTAAGGCCGTACCTCACAATTTCACGGGGAGTTTGGTTTCGGAGAGTTCGACGGCTTCGGGGCTGAGATCCACCACCAACGGAGAAATCTTCAATCCTTTTTGGAAAGCTTCGCGGAGAAGTTTTCCGTATTCGGGATCAATGTCGTCTGCCGGGGCGAAGGTTCCACAATCGTGACGTTGGATTGTGAATACCAATTCCACGGTGTGACCCTGCTCCATCAACAGCATCAACTCACGAATGTGTTTTTGACCTCGCTCGGTCACGGCGTCTGGAAATTTTGCGACCCCCTCTTCGGCCAACGTCACATTTTTCACTTCGATGAAGTGCATTTTTTCACTGCCCTTTTTTTTCAAAGCAAAATCCAAGCGTGTTTCCGCGCTGATTTTATA
>JANJTG010000078.1 GCA_024711265.1 Bdellovibrio sp.
GATAAAACCAAAAAAAGTAAATAGTCCAACACCGAAGACCCGTTTCATGTCGTCCTCCTAGGCACACACACAGCTATAGGTGGAATAAGAAATATTTGCCGGTAAGTTTCTATAAATAATCGATTCCCAGGTAAAGGGAAGGCTGCCGAAGGCTGGTGGACTGTTGTCAACACACCCGCCAGAGCCTGAAGATGTTGCTCCGGGATAGGGCAGCGTATTCACATTTACGGATTTGCTTCCGCTTCGGGCACACATTCTTGTGCCCGAACAACACTCCTTACCTGTTTTGCCGCAGGAATAACTCGTACAACACCCTCCCGAGCAAGCATGGCTTACCATCGGTATGTGGGACACCAACAACATCAACCCTATCAAGCAGATCAGAGTCCGTCCCCTCACAGTGTTCCCCCTCTTTGAGTCGCTTCGCTATATAATCTCTCAAATTTATAGATCGGAACAGAACACGTATTTCTCGAGATGTTCTCAGTATTTTCCGCTCCCAGTCGGCAAACCATGGGAGCGTTCTCCACCTTTGTGGCTTAGTAGACACAAGAGCAAGTATAAACCCCTTTATATCCCGATGGAGCCGAAGGGTCTTTCTCACATTGCCCCTTAAGGTTGTGTCCACTTCTAGCGCCTCGCCCTTGACATGCACTCAAGCACTGAGCATCCATTGTCTTATCCGAAGCACCACCGCAGCTTTTTCCTGGTATTTCGAGAGTGAAACCAGATCCAGGAGGAGGAGTAGCTGGCGCAACGGGAGCAGCGGCCACCACCACAGGCGGAGGCGCGGGCACTGTTGCAACGGTGTGATATACAACCGTCGGACTTGGTAAGTTCGCAATCCCTCGCCCGTCGACACAAATAGGGTTGCCGTCACTGTCAAGTCCCTGAAGAAGTGATCCTGAAGAACATCTTGGAAACTGTCGACAAATTGGAGTTCCGGCGGCATCAACTCCGAAAAACATTTCTCCGCGCGCACAAGTTCGTGCCGTCATGCTATCGTAGGTACACGACGAAACAGCTTGAGATGAATCCAACTTAAAGCTTTGAAGAACCCTAATGGGCTGAAAATCACCGACACTTGTCGAAGAGTCCGCTTGCAGTGTGAAGTATCCAGCGACCTCGCCAGGATTTCCACGATCTTTAATTTCTGTGATCTTAATAGAACTAATCTTAAGGCCCGTTTGTGTTCCGGGAAGCTTGTCTTTGGCTTTTGCCAAAATTACCGAGGATGATAAACACGCCGCCTTCAAATCTGTTAGAGTCACATCTACATAGCCAGTTGGGGTCTTTTTGAAGACCACTCCATTCAACTGACAAGTGCAGTTATTGGGATTGGCCATAGCACCAATGATAGAATTTTTTAAATCCAATAGTTCTAACTTTTGCGCTAATCTCTTTTGTTCAATGCTAGCCGAGGAAATCACGTTACCGACCCCCAACCCGATAAGACTTACAACTCCAAGTGAGATCATCACCATTACTAATGATTCGCCCTTTGACGAAAGCAACGGTTTCGCAAATGAGCGTAATATTGTCTTCATATTTTTATTGCTGCTCATCTTACCCCCTTTAGGATCTACCACTGTTGATTTTTCTGATCGCTGTTCAGCATTAAAATTTCCGGACACAACGGACCAACTTACTGTTGTTCTTGGTGTAGACGGTCGGAGCTCCGTCGGAGAAGCGCTGGCTCCATGCGCCATTGAAACCAGTTTTCTCCGAGGAAGACCAGTAGAAAGTGCCGTCCATCTTAATCCCAATTGCCCCACGCTGAGTGGCATCCATTGGCGTCAAAAATAGATACAATTCATCTTTTGCAGGAAGGAACCAATCACTGTGACCTGCGTATGTCATGTTCTCACAATATTTTGCAGCGTCTGTATCCGTATAGTTTGTCGCTAAATAAGAGCTATTTCCTTGGCCATCTGTCTCACTTATTTTTCCCGTATCTCCGTACGCAGTCGTACCCGTACCATTTGCCCAAACCTTCACTAAACCATCCGGCTGATTATCACACGTAGGAGTCGCACTATTCGTACAGTTTCCAGGAGTCGTTTTATATTTAAACCCGCCCAAAGTTCCAAGATAATAAGTCCCATCCATACAGATAGTTCCCGGAGCCGGGCCGCCTAAGCATGGATCACTAATACTGATCCAATTTACTACACCGCTCAAGGTCCCCGTGTTACCTAGAGCATCAACAGCTCTCACTGTAACACTGTACTGAGTGTTCGTTTCTAAAGTTAAAGAACCCACATCACTGCCACTGGTGTGGTTAGACCAATCTTTAATCAAACTGCTGTCAGAAGTTTTAATGATTTTAATCTGGTGATTGGCGACGGTACTACCACCAACATCACTTGCTGCTGTGTACGTGATCGTGGGGGAGTTCGTGAGATTTGAAGGAACACTTCCCAACGTCACTCCGGTCGGAGCCGTAGGGCCGGTGTTATCAACATTGTAAGAAGTCGAGGGACCTGCAGCAGGAGCCGCATCCCCTGTCGTGGAATTTGCTGTGCCTGCTGCGATTGAGATATTCACAGTGCCTGTGTCCGAACAACCGTTCACGGTGACTGTTCTAGAGGACCCCGCACCCGTTATCCCCGTAATCGTACACCCGCCGGTGGCTGTGCCGCCCAAAGTAATATCCCCAACATCTAAACTAATCGTAGTTGCCTCTGATCCTGCTCCATAAGTCACATCAAAGGTTACTGGACCTGATTTTACCAGCGAACTACTTGGTGCACCGATGCTGAGGCTTGCTTGAGTTCCTTGAGAAATCTGTGTCCAAGCAGTACCATTACAATACTCCATCTTCTTACTTGTGGAGTTATACTTTAATGAGCCTTCCGTCGCTCCATCGCAAGTCGCACTGGAGTTCGCAACTTTAATTCTATCAGCACTCACTGTTCCTGTTGTCGAAACACTTGCTGCGCTTACTGTACCACTTGCTGTAATACTTCCGGCGCTCACAGCCCCGGTGATAGTAGCACTCGCTGCACTGAATGCCCCCGATACACTTAAAGCCCCTTGCACAATGATGTTATTAAGAAATGTTTTGACCCCTGCAAAACTCTGAGCCACTTGATTCACAATACCATCACTGGTACCACTTGCCACCGGAAGCCTTGCGCCATCAATAGTCACGGTGATTTTTCCTGCGTCCACAGAACTGATCTTATTATCAGTTACAGCTCCATCTACAATCTTAATAGTGGTGACAGAATCATTGATGGGTACTCTAGCATCAGTTAAACGAGAGTCATCGCCTTTGACCAACTGAGTAGCTCCCGCCGCGTCGCCAGCCACAGGGACATTGTAAAGAGCAGCACTTCCTGCATTGCTTAAATCACTGATTTGTAATTGCCTAAAAACCGGAGTTCCATCTGCCGCATTCGGAGCCGCCAGAACCTGTTTTTGAGTTTGGGATTTAAATGTCGCATTTATAGAACCATCAGCACTCAGTGGACTATTTGCAACCTGGAACACATCTGATGGTAAACTCAAACCAACACTGCTTAAAGTACCACCACTTGTTGTGATCGTCTCCCATGAAGTATTCAGTGTTTGACCACCATTGGTCGCACTTGAAATCTTCAGAACTTGCCCAACTGCCCCCGCTGCGTTTGGCAAAACAATGTCATAGCTTGTAAGCCCAACAGTCGGTGCGGAAATTTGAATTTCAGCACTGCTAGGACCATCTAACTTTAAAACGCCTGTCTTGACTGATGAATTAAAAACAACATCATTAGGTAACAAAGCTAAAGGGATTTTAGAAGCCCCATCCAGATTTGCA
>JANJTG010000088.1 GCA_024711265.1 Bdellovibrio sp.
TAGGGTTTGCCCGTGTGCGTTTCATAAATGCGAGTGAGTTTTTCTTTTGTTTTGAGCAACTCTCTTGCATGAATTTCGATGTCCGTGACTTGTCCTGACAAGCCCCCACCCGCAAGAAGAGGCTGATGGATCATGATGCGCGTGTTCGGAAGACTGTAACGCTTTCCTTTAGCGCCCCCCGCAAGCAGAAGAGACCCCATGCTCGCAGCCATCCCCATACAATACGTCGCAACGTCACATTTTACGAATTGCATAAAATCGTAAATTGCCAAACCTGCAGACACACTACCACCCGGAGAATTGATGTAAAGGTGGATGTCTTTCTCTGGATTATCAACTTCCAAGAAGAGGAATTGCGCGATAATCGAGTTTGCAACCTCATCCGTCACTTGTGATCCCAGAATCACGATACGGTCTTTTAATAGGCGGGAATAAATGTCGTAAGATCTTTCGCCCTTTGAGGTCTGTTCTATGACGTATGGGATGAGTGCCACTGCTGTCTCCTGTGGTTGTGATTGAGGTGTCATTCTTTGCTACCTATCGGAATACTTACGCAGGACTTTATCAAAAAGCCTTTGACCCGTTCAACTGCTGTGCTACATCTATTGAAGTTTGACAAAACTGAATCATTTTAAGGGGTTCTTATGGCATTCAATTTACTACACAAAGACATCGAAACACTCACATGCCCGGCTTTGGTCGTGTTTTCCAAATCATCTTCTCAAAAAGATAAACCGGGGAAAGTGACTCATTCTGAGCTCAACAAAAGACTTGCAGGATCTTTGGAGGACAAGGCGATCACTGGTAAGCACCAAGAAACCGTGACTTTCCGTGAACTCAACTACAAGGGCTTCCGTCATGTGATCGTTGTCGGCCTTGGTAAAGAGAATGAAATTACCCATGAAAGTGTTCGTCAATCTGTGGCGGCGGCTTTTGAGGCGATCAAAGCTTCTGGTGTGAAAGAAGCAGCTTTGCACTTCGAAGGGATCACCACTGGTAAAAAAGATGCTGCGGATTTTGCCAAGGCCACGGCCGAAGGTTTGATTCTGACGTCTTATGTCTTCAACGAATTGATGTCTTCTAAAAAAGAAGAAAAAGAAATCGATGTTCACGTTGTCACAAAACTTGCGACGGACAAAGCCATTAAAGCGGCGTTCAATGAAGGTGTTGTTCTTGGCACATGTACAAACTTCTCTCGTCGCCTCGGTGATATGCCTGCGAACTATATGACCCCCACAATCCTGGCTAACACCGCTGTTGATGCTGCCAAAGGCACAGGCATTAAAGTGACTGTGTGGGACAAAGCCCGCATTAAGAAAGAAAAAATGGGCGGTCTTTTGGGTGTCTCTAATGGGTCCGCTCAAGAGCCTCGCTTTATCATCATGGAATACAAAGGGGCTGCGGCTTCTAAAAAGCCTGTTGTTTTTGTGGGGAAAGGTCTTACCTTTGACTGCGGCGGAATCAGCATTAAGCCTTCTGCTGGCATGGAAGAGATGAAATACGACATGTGCGGCGGCGCCAACGTGATCGGCACTTTACTTGCGATTGCAAAACTTAAGCTGAAAATCAATGCTGTCGGCTTGGTTGCCTCCACTGAAAACCTTGTAGGCCCTGAAGCCACAAAACCTGGAGACGTTCACACGGCTCGCAACGGAAAGACTTTCGAAGTTAACAACACGGATGCCGAAGGTCGCTTGATCTTGGCTGATGCTCTTTCTTACGCGACAGAGCTAAATCCACAAGTCATTATCGACGCCGCAACTTTGACCGGCGCCATCGTTGTTGCTTTGGGAAATACACACACTGGTTACTTCACACGCAATTCTGCTTTGAAAAACAAAGTTGAAAAAGCAGCTGGCGAATCTGGCGAGTGGGTTTGGAATATGCCTCTTTGTGACTTCCACGTGAAAGACATGAAAGGCACTTATGCGGATCTTTCTAATATGTCTTATTCAAAAGGCGCAGGCTCTGCAACGGCAGCGGCATTCCTAGAGCAGTTCGTGGGCGAAGGTATTCCGTGGGCACACTTTGATATCGCAGGAACTGGTTGGGCGGTCGGAAATCGTCTTCCTTATTGCCCGAAAAAGGGAGCTTCCGGCGCGATGCTTCGCACGTTCGTAGAGCTGGCAAAGCTACACGCTTAATTTATCTCAAAGAGTCTTAACGAAAAACCCCTCAGGTTTAAATCCTGAGGGGTTTTTTTTATGTCTCAATTTAAAAAAATCTTCTCTTTTACCAGGAAAGAACCATGGGGTGACCCAAGTGGCGTGCGACCTCGTCACTCTCTACCACCAAAGCCTCTGACGCCTTTTCGTTCAACAGCTTCACTGATTTAAGAAGCCAAGTGCGTGGCCACTCCTCAGGAAGATTCGAAAATCTGATTGTTACGGGCGCTCCCTCGTTGAATTGAAACTCTCCATCGCCAGGTCGCTCCCCCAGAATCTTCGCAATCGGAACGAACAAAGGACTTATTTTTGTCATGTCAGAAGAGTACTCACAACGACCTTCGATCTCCATCACTGGTTTTTCCCCGGCAACGGAAACCCCTTCTGCCTCAAAACTTAAAGACACTTTGCCGAACTCCTGACAGGCGAGCTTTTTTTGCCCACGATCATCCACAAAAACAAAGTGACCCAAACCAATGCCAGCCCCCGCAGGTGTTTTGCGCAGCTCAAGGCCCGTCAAAAGGCGTTGTTTGACGGCCTCATGAAGCTTTTCGCCATTTAGATGAGAAAAATCAAAATTATTTCTTACCGCCGCCGGATCACGATTCACTGGAGTCTGGTCTGATGTGCAATAGATTACGGAATATCCCGCCACGAAACACAGAACGAACAAAGAAAACACACCATAGAATTTTCGCATAAGCCCGGCCCTCTTTCGTGTAGAATAACATGAGGCTTAAAGAGGGCCTCGGTTTTTTTGGAATTTGCTGGCCGTTGGTCTGCCTTTTAAGACTTTCCACACCCCACAGGTCGATACCCCTTAAACTCTGCACCCATCTCTTGGGCTTCCATGGCAATCGCCAGCAGCCCTAGTTTCGCCGTCCAGCCATAGACGTTTTCTTGAGGGCAACCTGGCGTATTGATCGCAAGGTCCGAAACACATAGACGCTTGTAGACAGCTCCAGGGCTGTTCAGACTTTCCGTAGAACTTTTCTCTGCATGAGTTCTTAAAAATCCTCCGGCCAAATCACAGCCAATCATATAAATCACGGGCTCTGCGCTAGCGCCATCGGCTTGGACGATGGATGGAATGCCTTCCTGAATAATCACTTCCTCGACGTCTCGTCCGCCTTTGGCCGCCTTCATCTTCTTGCGGGATTTATAAGACCATTCTTTGACTTCAGCCCCCGAACCCACGCGAATCACGGCCAAACCGTAAGTCCCTGCATTGTTCTTTACAAACACGAATGGCTCTTGAGTGATGCCGCGCTTTTGATAGTCTTCTCTTAAGCGCGCTAGCATGACATCCACTCTTTGCGCCAAAGCCTCTCGACTGGCCTCGTCGCCAATATCGAAATTTTCAAAAAGCTCCGTTTCGACTCTCATCAAGAAGGGATCTATTTGCGTGATTTGGGAGAACTCGTTCACAAGTTGATTGTAGTATTTAAAGTAGGTGCTCTTTTTGCGTTGATACCAACCCAACTCGCGAGGAGGGTTCATAGGGAGTTCGGCCACAGTCGGAGCCCAGTCTTCGTAAGCTTCCGAAAAATCATTATTGCTAATGATCAGATCGGGTTTGAAAGTTTTGAAAAGCTCGCCCGTTTTCAAGGCCGAGTGAACAATCACTTCATTTCCTGCAGAGCTTGTTAACGTCAAGGGTTCGGGAAGATCCTTGGGAATGGCGATCTTCACAACTCGACCACTGGCTTCGATCAAATTACGAATGGTATGCACGTTCTCCCAATAAAACGCGTTGTTCGTGTGCTCTTCAGTGACAAGCAGAATGTTCTTTATTCCAGCGCCATAGTGTTTGGTGATGTACTTATTCATCAGCCCCTCTGACGTTTCTTTGTCAGTCGGGCAGATGTTGTTAAATCCCGCAGGAAAAATATTCGCGTCGACGTTAGAGATTTTGTAACCCGAATCACGAATGTCATAGCTGGAATAAATCGGATAAGACAAATTGCCCGTCTTTTCCGAGAACCAAGCGCAAATGGCGTCCATATTAGCGAGCGTTTGTTTGTGTAGCGTTAATTTCGCCATGGCGACTCCTTCATTCCCTTACAAGTTCGGATCTTCTGTGGGAACAACCTTGGGAGGAAGAGGTATAGAAGACTTCTGCTCTTCTGGCAACAAAGAGTCGGCCTTGACTCGGCCTGACCGTTTAAGGCTGTTGAGCTTTTGAGATTCTTCAGTGAGGCTCATTGTCTCCCCACTTCCGTATAAGATTTTTTCGGTTTTCTTCCTGACCTCCGTCAGATATTGAAAAAAAGCCTGCTCATAGGCATTCGCAACTTGGCCTGCAAAAGGTCTATAAAGTTCCGCCTGATCCATCAAGTCAATAAGATCACCCCCCAAGCGTATTTGCAGCTCTCGCTGGTCGCGCACGGATTCAAATTGGATGTAAAGATCGCGATAGATTTCCTGCAGTTTATTCTGAGCCCGCAACGACCAAGTCGGATCATCTTGGCGCAAAGACTTGATCAAATAGACTTGCACCCACCTTTGACCCCTCACAAAATCATCAAAGTTGTCTGCGGAAAGCTGATTGGTTGAAACGCTGCCCATCTGAAAATATGTTTTCGCCAACCACTCTTTTTGAAGACGTGGGCCTTTGGACGCCATGACTTTAACGATCCCTTTATCCGCCTCGTTAAGATAAGAGACCGCCTCAGATTCTCTTCCCTGGCGCGCGTACACCGCTGCCAAGCGAGCCGGAATTTCAGCCAACGCCGTCTCGATCGATAGGTGATCAGCCAACTTCTTTGCATCCAACAACGCCGCCACCGTCTTCATATCATCACCCAAGGCCTCATAGACAAAGGACATATGATAAAGAGATTGCGCGGCGATCTCAGGCTGGTCTTT
>JANJTG010000401.1 GCA_024711265.1 Bdellovibrio sp.
CCGGCTGGCCGCGCAGCAGACCGTGGCGCGGATGCTCGAGCGCGACGACTTCGCCAAGCGCTACGGCAACAACCAGCCGATCGCGATCCACGAGTTCCTCTACCCGCTGTGCCAGGGTTACGATTCGGTGGCGATGCGGGCCGATGTCGAACTGGGCGGAACGGACCAGCGTTTCAACCTGCTGATGGGGCGCGAGTTGCAGAAGCACTACGGGCAGGAGCCGCAATGCGTGGTGATGTTGCCGCTGCTCGAAGGCCTGGACGGGGTCAACAAGATGTCGAAATCGCTGGGCAACTACATCGGCATCGCCGAGCCGGCGAAGGAAATCTTCGGCAAGACCATGTCGGTGTCCGATACCCTGATGTGGCGTTACTACGAGTTGCTGTCGTTTCGCTCCAGCGCGGAAATAGCCGCGCTGCGCCGCGAGGTCGACGCCGGGCGCAATCCGCGCGATGTCAAAGTGATGCTGGCGCAGGAGTTCGTCGCCCGCTTTCACGGCGCGGCGGCCGCCGAGGAGGCGCTGGCGGATTTCGAGGCGCGCTTCCAGCGCAATGCGATTCCCGATGACCTGCCCGAAGTCCGGGTTGATGTCGGGGAAGCCGGGCTGCCCCTGTTCCAGGTCCTCAAGCAAGCCGGGCTGACCGGCACCACTTCCGAGGCGATGCGGATGGTCGAGCAGGGCGGGGTACGCCTGAACGGCGAACGTGTCGAGGACAAAGGCTTGCTGCTGTCGGCCGGCGAGACCGTGGTGCTGCAGGTGGGCAAGCGCAAGTTCGCTTCGGTGGTGCTGTCTTGAGTACCGCCTCGAGCGAATGCGGTGGTCGTGCCGTACCCCGGAGGCGGTGTTGAGCCGGTCGGCGGCAATGCGCCCGATCGGGGTGTTTGACTCGGGGGTCGGCGGGCTCACTGTGGTAAGGGCGCTGATGGAGCGCCTGCCGCTGGAAAGCATTATCTATTTCGGTGATACGGCACGCGTGCCGTATGGTGTGAAGTCGGTCGCCACCATCGAACACTTCACCGCGCAGATCACCGAGTTCCTGCTCCAGCGCGAAGTCAAGATGCTGGTCATCGCCTGCAATACGATGGCGGCGGTCGCGGCCGAAGTCGTGCACCGGCTGGCTGCCGACATCCCGGTCCTCGACGTGATCGAAGCCGGTGCCCGCGCCGCGGTGGTCGATTCGGCGGGGCGCCGCGTGGGCGTGATCGGCACGCCGACGACGATCAACAGCAACGCCTACGCCCGGCGGATGCACGAGCTCGACCCTTCGGTGCAGGTGTATTCGCAGGCCTGCCCCCTGTTCGTGC
>JANJTG010000099.1 GCA_024711265.1 Bdellovibrio sp.
TGTTGGAGCGACCATATTCAAACGAGCTTAAGACTGCGAATTTTTTAGATGATTCAATTCTATCAAGTCGCTGGAATCCCAGTTCACTCAAATACTTAAATTTTTGGCGGCCAGGGGTTTTGGAGGTAAAAATAAGATCCAAATTTCCGGAAAGAAAATTGGCCTCTAATTCGTTAAGATCAAAGATGTCCAAGGTGATCTTTTTTACGCCGACTTCTTCAAAGCACAGACGAGACGTATGAAGGGCGAAGTCGGAAAGACCCTCCAGAGTTCCAATATGAAGCTCGGCGACCATTTGGTTGTTGCTGATGCCTTGAAGTTCCGTTTCTAGGCGACGACTGGATTTTTCAAAGATATCTGAAAGCTGGAAGGCGATGGTTGTCCATCCCGATTTTCTTTTGGCGGAACGATCCAAGAGAACAATTTTGAGTTCATCTTCGATCTTGGCGATAATGCGAGAAAGTTGAGGTTGACTGAGGCCAACGTGAAGAGCGGCAGCCGAGAGATTTTTAAAATGAATGGCCTTGGTTAGAACACTCAATTCATAATACAGATGCTGCATGACTTCTCCGCCCTAAGGTTTCCGAATGTAATTCAAGAACGCAATCATACCCAAGACGATGGCCAGAATGTAGCCGATAAAACTCATGGTGGGCATTCCTGCGATGTGATTCTCAGTATTGTGAACAAAAATAAAGGAGGAGCTTAAGATCAAAGCCGCAATGATCACTCCCAAAAATAACAGGTTGGAAGAACTCTCGACAGATCTTTTGAGTTCTTTGATCTCGCCCACCTTAAGTCGAAAGGCGTGATCGGGGCTGTTGATTTTACGAAGAAAGAAGTTCAGTTGGCGGGGAAGGGCGTTCAAAAAAAGTTTTGATTCCCGGGCCATCTGAGTCATGTCGTTCATGACTTTCTGAGGGCCATATTGGGTCTTGGCCAACTCACCTGCAAACTCGAGAGAGTAGTGAAGGAAGTCAAAGTCCTTGTGAATCTTTCGTCCCATGCCCTCAATGGATACAATGGATTTAAAAAACAGCATGAGGTCGGTGGGAACTTGTAAATGGTGACGAGCCGCAATTCCTGATGATTTCATCAGGATCTTTCCAAGGTTGACGTTCTTAAGGGTCAATCCAAAGTAAGGGGCGATCAGTTCGCGCAGATCCTTAGCAAAGAGGTCGACATTCACACGATCGGTGAATGGAGCTAAGTCGACGTATTCGTATGCCAAACGTTCGTAGTCTTCTTTAGAAAGAGCCAAAAGCATATTCGCAATAGAAGCTTGAGTGCGTGCATTCAGGCGTCCCACCACTCCGAAATCAATGAGGCCGATGTGGTTTTGCGGTAAAACAAAAAAGTTTCCGGCATGAAGATCCCCGTGGAAAAGACCGTCTTCAAAAACCATTTTGAGGTAAGCGCGAAGGCCCAGTCGAATCACCTCGTTGGGATCGCTTCCTTCCTGAGTCAATGCCCCTTCTTGACTTAGGGGAATGCCTGGGAGGGCTTCCATGACAAGAACCCGCTCTGTCGTATAGTCAAAATAGACTTTTGGTATTTTGACGTTTTCATGACCAGCGAAGTTCTGCTGGAAGCGTCGAATATTGTTGGCCTCGACAACGAAGTTTGTTTCGAACTCTAAGGTTCTGAAGTATTCATCGACAATGCCGACAGGATTGTAGGGGCGTGTCTCGGGTACGTAGGTAATCAGAAGGTCCGCCAACAGGTACAGCACATTCAAATCGTCATTGATTGTCTGGATGATGCCGGGACGCTGGACCTTCACGACCACATTTTCGCCGGTGTTAAGACGAGCTTTATGAACCTGAGCAATGCTGGCTGAGCCCAAGGGCTCTGGATCAATGCTTTCAAATTTCTGATAAAGGGTGTTGCCGAATTCCTCTTTAAGGACGGATTCAATGGTCGAAAAGGACAGGGGTTGAACACGATCGTGCAGCTTTTCAAATTCGTTGACGTATTCTTCGGGGACCAAGTCGGGACGAGTGGCTAAGAGCTGTCCTAACTTTACAAATGTGGGGCCCAGCTCTTCAAAACTGATCCGCATCCGCTCTGGCATCGAAAGTTTTTCGATGTCAGAGGTGGTATTCAGTCTTTCAATAATGAACTTACCGAGTTTTACCTTTTCCGCGACCTGATGAAAGCCGTGTTTTGCGAACACCCCGACGATCGTTCTCAGTCTTGCCGCGTTTTTTAGAGTCTTTCCGATCTGGCTTCCGGTCTTTAAGGCTGTCACTATTCTTCTCCGAATAGTCGTCATTATCCCGGAGTTTAGACTGTTCGGCAAACATCAATTTTTTACTGAGCTTGGGCTTGTCCTTAGAAGAGGTTTCGCCATTGGCTTTGCGGTATTCTTCTGGACCAAGGATCATCTCGAGTAAAGTCTTGTCGGGACCAGAGCGTTCATCATTGCGCGGTTGCGGACGGAAGTTGGCTTGCTTTTCAATTTTCTGGATCTTCTGTGCCTGACCTTCTTTGTCCTGTCTTGAGTCGCTAAAGAACTTGGACTTTTGATTTTTATCTTTCTTAAAGTCTTTGTTTTTTTCAGGCGGAGGCCCTTTTTTAAACTCTTTTCGAGACTCTTCTTTGCCACCTTTTTCAAAGCGACGAGGACCTTTGTCGAATTTTTCTTCCCGTGGGGGTTTGCCTTTGCTGTGTAACTTCTTGAGGAATTTTTCCGCCGAAACTTCTGCTGAGGTCTTTTCTTCCGCATCCTCGGTCGCCTCAGCTCCCGCCACGATAAAGTTGATCTGTCCAAGTTCGGGGTCTGCGGCAGCTACTTGAATGCGAATGTTGTCGCCGATGTTGTAGGCAAAGCCTGATCGTTTCGCAACCAGACGCAAATGTTCTTCATCAAATTCAAAACGGTCACCGCCTAAATCATCCAGGCGGACCAATCCGTCGATGTCATACTCTCTTAAAAGAACAAAGACGCCGAACTTGGCAACTGAGCTGATCATGCCGTCAAACTCTTGGCCAACGAACTTTTCCATGAAGCGGGCTTTTTTGATGGATTGTACCTGGCGTTCGGCTTTGACCGAGCGCTGTTCAGCGGCCGATAGAATAGTTCCCGCAGAGGCGAGGTCGTCTTCACTCATCAAACGATATTGAGAGTTCGGCATCACCTGATTCTTCAACAAACGATGGACGATAAGATCGGGATAGCGACGGATGGGAGAGGTAAAGTGAGTGTAGAACTCAAAACCCAAGCCAAAGTGACCGACGTTGTTCATGCTGTATTTTGCCTGACTCATGGATCGAAGGGTCAAAATATTTAAAATCTGAGCTTCCGGGCGATTCTCAAACTCTTCCAAGGCCTTGGTGAGCCGTTTTTGCAGCTTGCCTTGGTTTAGTTTGGTCTTTCCGCCAAAGCTTTCCAGATATTTTTCAAGAAGTCGGATCGCCTGTTCATTTGGCGGTTCGTGAATGCGGTAAAGAGCCGGAATATTTCGACTAGAGAGGAATTTCGCCACCCCCACGTTGGCCGCCAACATCATTTCTTCAATCAATCGGTGCGAGAACAAACGTTCGGACCGTTGGATATCAATAGGAACTCCGGCGCCATCAATGACAAGTTCCGTTTCGGGAATTTCCAGATCTAAAGAGCCTTCTTTGAATCTTTTTGCCATAAGGATTTTGGCTAGATCAGAAAGTCTTAGAATGTGTTCTTTGACGTGATTTAATTTTTCAACTTCATTTCCGTCAATAATTTCCTGAGCCTCACCGTAAGTGACACGGGCCTTGCTTTCCATCACCGCTTCATAGAAGTCGGAACGCTTCATCTCGCCGGTGAAATCAAAAAGCATTTCTGCGACTAAACAAAGGCGAGGCACGTGAGGGTTCAAAGAACAAAGACCATTACTGAGAACCTCAGGAAGCATGGGGACCACGTAATTAGGGAAATAGACGGAAGTTCCGCGCTCGTAGGCATCCTTATTAATGGCACTTCCGATACGGACGTAGTGGCTGACGTCAGCGATAGCGACGTACAGTAAAAAGCCTTCATTGGTGATTTCCACGTAGACCGCGTCATCGAAGTCTTTTGCTGTGGCTCCGTCAATCGTGATCAGACTCTTGTCGCGAAGATCTCGGCGACCTTTGAAGTCTTTTTCATCGGGGACTTCTTTAAAGTGCTTGGCTTCTTCCAGGGTTTCTTTTGAAAACTCTAAGGGAATGTTGTTCGAACGAATGACTCTTTTAA
>JANJTG010000120.1 GCA_024711265.1 Bdellovibrio sp.
TTGGGATTTTCGGCATTGGCTCACTCTGAAGTGATCATGAAGTTGTCTTCACGTTCCTTGTCTGCGGCCATCACTGTGATGGTTCCGAACTCTTTGGGACCTGCAGAGCTTTTGGCTCACTACGGAACGGATGAACAAAAGAAACGTTATCTTCCGCGTTTGGCTACGGGAGATGAAATTCCTTGTTTCGGTTTGACCGAACCTACCGCAGGTTCTGACGCGGGTTCGATCACTTCAACGGGGATCTTGTTTAAAGGTCCTGATGGTAAACTTCAAATCAAGTTGAACTGGAACAAACGTTGGATCACGTTGGCTGCGATCTCTACAACGATCGGCTTGGCTTTCCGTCTTCGTGACCCCGAAAATCTTTTGGGTAAAGGTGAAGATGTTGGTATTACTGCGGCGTTGATTCCGGCCAACACTCCGGGTGTTGTTTTGGGTCGTCGTCATGATCCTTTGGGAATTCCTTTCTACAACTGCCCCACTCAAGGTAAAGACGTTATCGTGAACGCGGAAGACGCAATCATCGGTGGTGTTGCTAATGCCGGTAAGGGCTGGTTGATGCTGATGGAGTGTTTGGCGGCTGGTCGCGGTATCAGTTTGCCAGCTCAAGCAACAGGGGGCGCAAAACTAGCGTCTCGCGTGGTGTCGGCTCATGCTTTGGTTCGCCGCCAGTTCGGTATGTCGATTGGTCGCTTTGAAGGTGTTGAAGAGCCTTTGGCGCGCATCGGGGCGGGAGCTTACCAGCTTGAGGCGATGAGACGTTATTGTTTAGGCGCGATCGATAAAGGCATCAAGCCGGGCGTTATCACGGCCATGCAAAAATACTATGCGACTGAAATGGGTCGTCACATCATCAACGATGCGATGGATATCATGGGTGGTGCGGGTATTTCCATGGGGCCTCGTAACGTCCTTGCTGAAATCTATATTGCCACACCTATCGGTATTACCGTTGAGGGTGCAAACATCTTGACTCGAACTTTAATGATCTTCGGTCAAGGAGCTTTGCGTGCCCATCCATTTGCTTACACTGAAGTGAAAACAGCGGAAGCGGGTGATGTGAAAGGTTTTGACCGAGCTTTCTGGGGTCATATCGGTCACGTGGTGAGAAATACTTGCCGTGCGGTTCTTCTTTCTTGTTCGCGTGGTTTCTTGGCTTCGACTCCCAATGTTCACCCTGAGATGAAGGTCTATGTTCGTCGTTTGTCTTGGTCTTCAGCGACTTTCGCGTTGCTGTCTGACGTGGCGATGGGGGTTCTGGGCGGTCAACTAAAAGCAAAACAAAAGATCACAGGTCGTTTTGCGGATATTTTGGCTAATATGTACATTGCAACAGCTCTTCTTCGTCGTTTTGAGGCGGAAGGTCGTCGTGAGGAAGATTTGGCTTTTGCACACTACAACTTGAAACGTTGTATGGCTGAAATTCAAAAAGGTTTTGATGGTATCTTTGATAACTTGAAAATTCCGGGTCTGCGTTGGTTCTTTAAAGGTTGGATTGGTGCGTGGTCACGCATCAACTCTGTGGGATCTCAAGCTTCTGATGGTTGGTCTCACGGTATTGCAGCGGCAATGCTGAAAGAGGGCGGTATCCGTGAGCGTCTTTCTGATGGTATCTATTTGCCAACAGATCGTAACGAAGCTATCGGTCGTCTTGAGTACGCGTTTTCAATCGTGAACAAAGCCGAAGCGGCAGAGAAAAAAGTGAAAAAAGCCATTCGCGAAGGTGTTCTTCCGAAGAAGAAAGTTCACTTGTTGCTTGATGATGCTCGCCAAAAGAACGTCATCACAGCGGATGAATTAAAACTGATCCAAGAGGCGGATGCGATTCGTTACGATGCTATTCTTGTGGATGACTTCTCTGAAGAGCAGTACCACGCCAATAAGGTTATTTAATGGGGCGAGGGGCTAGTAGCCCCCCTTTTTTTTAAAGTAACTGAGTTTTAAACCCCAAACCCGACGAAGGTTTGGGGTTTTTCTTTTGAATTCCAGACTCTGTTTCGTATTCAGAATTTCCGAAAAGCAGAGCATGGGGAAAACGCAAATTTTAAAGATCATTTCGGTGGCGGGCGCATTTTTGGTGGGCTTCTGGATCCCTTTGCGTCTTATTGGATATATTCCCGATCCGCATATGGAGATTGTCTTTGATTTGCTCATTTCTGCGGTCGCGGGCATTAACGTCTATCTTCACTTTAACAAACCAGAAAAAAACATTCGTAAGCTGAGTTCGTGGATGAGTCTCGGTTTGGTCTGCGATTTGATTTGTCTTTTGCCGTTATCGCTGGTGGCGTTCGTTTTTCTCAAGACCACTGTAAGTGGTTTGTTGTTATTTAATCTATTGGCGGCTCGCCATGTTCGTCATATCAAGGGTATTTTGGATAATTTTGGGCATTTGCAGCCGATCACTTATCGTTTGGTTCCTATCTTTGTGATGATTCCGTTATTGTTGCATATGATTGCTTGTGCGTGGATTTATCTAGGGAGTGGCACGGCAGGGCCGGATTCAGACAAGGTCTTTGAATATGTCAAAGCCTTGTATTGGGCCTTTACGACACTAACAACTGTCGGGTATGGCGACATCTCAGCTAAGACGATTCCGCAAATGCTCTTTACTTGCGGAGTGCAAGTGACCGGCGTGGGAGTATTTGGTTTTATCCTGAGTAATATGGCAAGTTTGATGGCAAGACGAGACGCAGCTCGAGAGCACCACATGGACAATCTGGATAAGGTCGAGAGCTTCATGCGGACCCATCGGATTCCGACCGACACTCGCAGCAAGGTGCGCTCGTATTATCACTATATGTGGCAACACAAAAAAGGATATCGTGATCACTCGGCTCTTGAAGATCTTCCTAAGAAAATTCAATCGGAGCTGTTTTTTCACATTAACAAACCCGTCTTGGAGCAGGTGCCTTTTCTAAAGGGAGCCTCTCATGATCTGGTTGAAGATCTAATGAATGAGCTTGAGATTCGGGTCTGCGTCCCAGGAGAAAAGGTGTTTCGTATTGGGGATGACGGGGATGCGATGTATTTCATCTATAAAGGGGCCGTCGATATTTTAGCGAATGATGGTCATCTGATTGCTCATATCAAAGAGGGGTCCTTTTTTGGAGAAATGGCGCTTTTGCGTGGAGGCCAGCGTATTGCAGCGGCTCAAGCGACTCAGTTTTGCGATCTTCATGTCTTAAAGAAAGAAGCCTTTGAAAAGGTTTGTCAAAAATACCCTGAGTTTCTTCAACATATTCGCAGCGTGGTGCAAGAGAGAGTCGCTTAGGTGGCTCTGGGGCGGCGGCGCGATTTTGAGGCTAAGATCTTTTTAATAAGTCCATCGTCGTCTTCATCAAAAACATCGCCGATAATCTCTTCAAAAATATCTTCCATGGTGACAAGACCTACGAATCTTTGTTGATCGTAAATCACCGCCATATGGGATTTGTGTTCTTGCATCTTAAGAAGGATTTTAAAAAGGGGCTCGAAGGCTTTGAATTTAAGAATGGGGCGTATGAGATTTTGCCATTCTGTTTCCTCGTATCTTCGTGCCGCCAAAAACTCTTTGGTATTAATCAGGCCCACGACATCGTCTCCGTCTAAAACGGGAAGGCGGGTGTGCCGAGAGTTCATAATGATGGTCTCGACGTCTTCAATGCTGTCTTCTTTGCGAATGTGAATGACATCCTTCCAGGGAAGCATGATCTCTCGGGCGACTTTTTTATCCGCACTGACAAGATTGACCACGTACTGTTTGGTTTGAAGAGGAAGATCTTCGATGGCGATGTCGTGAGGGTGTGGGGAAGAGTCCTTCTTGGAGCCAAGGCGCGAGATTTTCAGAATCAGATTGGTGGACTGTTCTAAGACGGTGACAGCGGGGGAAAGAACTTTTTCAGCGATATAAAGTCCTTGAGAGGACCACAGTGCCAAAGTCAGAGGACTGCGCAGGGCAATGGTTTTCGGAACCAGTTCGCCAATAACCACATTCAAATAAGAAATCGGGAGGACTACCATGGCAATCGCTAAGGCTTCCGCCGTCTGCTCTGTGAGGTTGAATCTTTCCATCAAAAAAGGACTAAAGACTTCCTCAGCTCCTGCGCCTCCCACGGCAGCCGCCACAGCGCCCACCAAGGTGATGCCAATTTGAATTACCGACAAAGTTCTTTCTGGATTTTCTTTAAGGCGCAGCAAAAGACGCGCTTTACGATTGGTCGGCGCCAGTCTTTTAAGTTGCTGTCTATTGACGGTGACAAACGCCATTTCAGAGCCGGACAAGAGCATATTAAAGAAAAGGCAGACGAGGACGACGATAAGTTCCGTCAAAGCAATGCTCCAGGCTGTTTATTTAAAAAAGAAAAGAATTTGAAGAGGCACGGAAAGGGGTCAGGATCCATGGAGAGAATTTATATCAGAGGCTCGCTACCGTCGGAAAGACGCAATGCGTAAGGGCGTTTTGAGGATTATCTGATTGCCTTTATAAGACCTTCTCGGCAAAAGAGGGGCCATCGCTATGGGGGATTTTGATGAAGTCACTGTCTTTGCTGTTTTTGATCTGGATATCCTCGTCAATGGCTTATGCCGCCTGGGAACAAGACTTTGAGGTTTTGAAGGACATTCCTCGCAGTTATGAGGATTCGGGTTCGATTTGCGAGGAAGTGGCTCGCCTTGAAATGCAGCGTGAGTATCCGGCCCCTCAATACGATGTTGTCTTGGGAATCGCCTATGGTGATGAGACTCGCGTGATCGGAGAGCTGGATGTGGTGATCTTCGATAACAACCTTCAAAAGGTTGTTAAAATCGCCGAAGTAAAATGCTGGAAAGATGTTCGGGCGGGTTTGGAAAAAGCGAAAGAACAAAGAGCGCGTTTCTTGAAAGCGGTTCGCTCGACAAAGCCTCTCCGATTTTTTTCGACCTCCACTAAGCAGGCTTTTGACATCGATAAGTTTAAATACGTCGGCGAATTTTTCTCGGTGGCTCAAAAGGGATCTGTCGCCTTGGGTTTTGAGCGGGAGCTTGAGTACACTTTAAAAGAAATGCGCGACTATCGTTACGAAATGCTTCGATGTCAAAATCAAGGCAAGTGCGCTCGTCCTTAAAATGGACTGAGGGGCCTCCGACATCCTGCCAGAAAGCCCCTCTCGTACGTTCCTAAGTCACCTTAGATTGAACGCAAAATATAATTAAAGGATCGCATCATAGAGCTGAACGCTTGGCGCTTATTGATAAAGCCCATGTAGGTGAAGTTGCGCACCAAGGGAAGATCCAGCTCTTCTTCACTGTGGCCGGTGTAAATAACCACCGGGATGGGGCGACGAATTTTATGAACCTTTCTCTCTGTGAGCAGGCGGTCCATCAAAAGCAAAGTGTCTCGGCCTCCCATTTGTGGCATTTGCCAATCCAGCACCACTAAGTCGAATTGCCGATTTACAAGAAGTGGAATGGCATCTTGTCCATCGAAGGCCATGGTCACGTCGCACTTGTAGTGATCTAAAATGTGGGACATCAGTTTTACGGAATCCAAGCTATCGTCAATCACCAGCACCCGTGGTGTGTGCTGCTTTTCTAAAGAGGTTTCGATGACCATGTGGTTCTCCCTGTTTGAAAACTACCTCTTCATTGAAACTGAAGTAGATCGGAGAATCTTCTAAAAGAGCGAGGATGAAGGGATTTTAATAAAAGGTCTGTTGGAAGGCAGAAAGAACTCGCGTCTTATGCGAGTTCTTTGCGTGTTTGTTCTGTAACAACAGTTTCGCGAACCACAACCACCTTGATTTGTCCGGGATAGTTACATTCTTCTTCGATACGCGCGGCGATCTTTCTGGATAGATCCAACGCTTGAGTGTCATCGACCTTTTTGCCGTTCACAAGAACGCGGCACTCCCGTCCTCCGCTTAAGACGAAACAGTCAGTCACACCAGGGAAGCTGCGTGCGATATCTTGAAGTTCAGAAACTTTTTGATTGTAGGACTCAATGGTTGAACGACGGGCTCCTGGTCTTGCTCCTGAAACCGCGTCGGCGGCGATCACCAAGAAAGCATGATCTGTCGAAGGCTGTTCATCAAAGTGATGGGCTTTGACGGCGTGAACGACGTCAGCGGCCTCGCCACGAGCGGCGATAAAGTCCGCCCCAATCACGGCGTGACCACCTTCCATCACGTGGTCCATGGATTTTCCAATATCATGAAGCATACCTATGCGGCGCGCTTTTTTGATATCAAGGCCCAGTTCTGCGGCCATAAGGCCGGCCAACCAGCCCACTTCTCCGCAGTGGAAGTATTGATTTTGCGTGAAGGAGTAGCGATAGCGCAAAGATCCCATCATCTGGCGAATTTCGCCATTAAGTCCTTCAAGCTTGAGTTCTTTGGCAAGAGCATCCCCATCGTGTTTGATATTCTTGAAAAGCTCTTTCTTCTGATTTTCTGCAATTTTCTTGATGAAATCAGGATTGATATTCTTTTTTTCTTTAAAAATGCGTTCTAAAGTACGACGAGTGAGTTCGCGGCGAACGGGGTCAAAGCCAGCAACGCCCACCATGTCCATGCCCTCTTCGACGATAATATCGCAGCCGCAAGCATCCTGAACGGCCTTGATGTTGTTGCCGTTGGGGTCACAGAAAAGTTTGCGAATATGGGCGTCGGGGAAATTCACGGCGCCAATGCCGCGTTCTGCACAGTAAGGACGTGCAAAACGATCGATAACCAAGCTTAAAATTCGTTTGGCTCGAGTTTCCGCGTGCTCTTTCAGATCTTCTTCGGACTCTTGAATCAGGCGGGCGGTGCGGCGACGGGTTTCTTCTTCCATCTGACTTTTCAGTTGGGTTTTGAAATCTTCAGCAGAGGTTCCAAGGCGCTCCGTCAGTTTTTGCACGAGATCTTTATTAAGACTTTTTTGTGCGTCTTTGAGTTTATTGAGTTCGGCTTCTTGGCCTTTTAACGCCTGTTCTTGAGTTTTAACATCCGCTTCGCGTTCCTGCAGTTTCTTTTTTTCTTCCTGCACGATGGAATCCGCTTTGGATTTCTTTTCATTGGCGAGCTCTTGCAGTTCTTCAATGCGACCTTCGACCCTTAACATATCGGGTTCTACTTTGGTCCACATCTCCATTTCGATTTCTTGGACGCGTTCCCGCTCTTCGAGAGCTTTTAGCTCCACGATCTCTTTGGCTTCGCCAATGATTTCCTGAGCTTCTTCACGAGCATGTCGTAGAGTTCGCGCATTGAAAAACTTGTGCAAGGCCCAGCCTACGCCACCACCGGCGATCAACGAAAAGAGGGCTGTAGCAATCATTGCAATCATAAGGTACTCCTAACTTTCCTAGTCTATACTCTGAGGCACTTGAAACGCAAATGATCCCGACTGTGAGCATCTCTTTACTTCTGGCGTTATGGGATGTAGCTTAAAAAACAGAACGAAGGAGGCCCTAATGGGGCGCGTAGAGTGTCAAACGAAGTGGTTAGGTGGTTTAGGGTTTGAATCGCAAATTCGCGATAATAAGCTTGTTATGGATGCAAAAGTCGAAGCCGGTGGTAAGGACCAAGGGCCGACCCCTAAAGAAATTCTTTTGGCCAGCATTTGTGGGTGTTCTGGAATGGATGTTGTCTCAATTTTGCAGAAGATGAGGCTCAATCTTATCTCTTGTGAAGTGAATGCGCACACGGAAACGACGTCAGGCTATCCCTCCATTTTCTCTGAGGTCAAACTTCACTTCCATGTCTCCGGTTCTGATATTAAAGAAGAGCAAGTCATGAAGGCAGTCCGGCTTTCCATGACGAAGTACTGTGGGGTGAGCGCCATGATCGTGAAAGCGTCGCCGATAGGGTATGAGGTTTTTCTAAATGGGAGCAAAGTCGGCGAAGGGCATGCTGACTTTGAGACTGCGACGACGTGATAACAATTCAGATTCCTTTTACAGAGATGGATTTCACTTATGTCCGCTCCCGGGGACCGGGAGGACAGAATGTGAATCGCACCAATTCTGCCGCAGTTCTGCGTTGGAACCTGTGGGAGTCTCTGGTGTTGGATCCTGAATTAAAGGAAAAGCTTGCGCAGAAACTGCATGGAAAACTGACAGAAGAGGGGGATCTGATTATTCGCAGTGATGTGCACCGCGATCAGGATCAGAATCGTTCCGAATGTATTCATCGTCTTCATGAAATCTTGCGTAGGGCTCTTTTTGTTCCCAAAAAACGAATCGCGACCAAACCCACTCGCAGCTCACAAAGGAAAAGACTTGAATCCAAAAAAATCCATTCCGAAATCAAGTCTTTAAGAAAGAAAATCGGCTCCTAGATGAGTGGTTCGCCAAGAGGCTCTTCAGTGGCATTTAAGGAAGGCTCTTCGATCGCGTGGATTCGTCGTGATAGATAGATCGCGACAAACGTAAAAACCACGGCCACGTAACCCACCACATTGTAGTTTTTCAGGTGTCCCTGAGGGCCCGTGGTCACAATCAAACCCGCTATATAACTAGAAACTGCAGATGACAGTTGTTGTACGCAACTGACGATACTCATGAAGCTGCCGCGATTTTGAGGCATGGCAGTGCCAGAAACCAGCGCCGTCGCCGGGATCATCCGCCCCCCTGAAGATACAAAGAAGAACGCGCAAATAGAAAGAATAATCCACAGCGGAGTGGGGCCCATATGGGTGATGACCCAGTACGGAATTAAAGTCACCAGGGCTCCCCAAAAAAAGACTTTGTGTTTCCCGAATCGATCTGACAGGCGTCCAATAAAAGGAGAAGAGAAGATCGTGCATAGCCCACCTGCCATGTACATCAAGGGAAGCTGCGCTTCAGTCATTCCGGCGTTGGCCACTAAAGAAGGCGAAAGAAAAGGAATGATGGCGAAGTGTCCAAACATCACGGAAGACATAAAGAACAACGCACGTCTTTGATTTTGGTTATGTAAAATGCGGGTCAAGATGTGGAGAGGAGGTTCTTTCGCCCTTTTGGTGGCGAGGTGATAGCGCATGGGTGGGATGTAGAACCAAATCACGCCGCAAAGAAGCAGAGAGATTCCTCCTAAAAACAAAAATGGCGCATGCCAAGAATACTGATTTGCTAAAAAGAGACTGAAAGGCACTCCTAGAACGGAGGCCATAGAGAAAGAAGTCATGATGACTCCCATGGCGCTTCCACGACGTTCATAAGAGATGGAGTCGCTGACAATCGCGAGAACCAGGGACCCTAAAACGCCCCCAAAGACTCCAGTCAGGCCGCGAGCAAATAACAATAGCTCATAAGTGGGAGCTAAGGCGCAGGCGATGGTTCCCAGTGAAAACCCCACGAAGAAAAAAAGCAGACTGGATTTTCGATCGAACTTGTCCATGAAGAAAGAGGCTAAAAAACCGCTGATCCCCGCACTGAAAGTGTATGATGACACAAGGAGTCCGAATTGATGAGGATTGATTGAGAACATCCTCATCAGTTGCGGCCCAAGAGGCATCATGATCATGAAATCCACGATGGAGCTAAATTGGATTGTGGCGAGGATTCCGAGAAGGATTTTTTCTTGTCTTGAAAACACGGTGGGGGTCCTTTTTGTTGACGATATTCAAACTAACCGATAATCCATTTCTATGGCAACTATTTGGAAATTTACGAAGTTTGTTCTAGTTTTATTCGTCGTAGTGGGTCTTTTATGGATCGTGCTGGCGAATTACAGTGTTATTTTCTCCAAAACCGTCATCGGAGAGATCACGGGCGTTGAGCGAGTGGAAATTCCGGTGGCCTTAGTATCTCGGGCTGATTCAGATATCACGTCTAAGGTTTTTTCTTTCGCTATTGGAATCAAAGACATTAAAAGCGGTGACATTTACACCGCGTCTTCCGAGGATCGCCAATGGGCCGTCGCTCAACCTGGGCAATGTGCGGAGGCTGTCTTTTTGCCGTATCCACCTTGGGAATTCACCAAGAAGGGGACATACTTTGGCGCACGTTTGGTACGCCTTTATGAGTGCCCCAAATAGGTCGCAAAGGAAATGTTAGAGATCCTTCTTCTTTTTACGGCAGTGGCAGCAGGTTTTTTAGGGGCTCTCTTGGGTTTAGGGGGCGGTATCATCATCGTCCCGGTCTTGACTCTTTTTTATCATGTCAACATTCGTTATGCGATCGCTGCAAGCTTAATTTCTATTGTGGCAACATCGTCGGGAGCGGCCGCAAGTTACCTTAAAGACTCTCTTACAAATTTACGTCTTGCCGTGTTTCTTGAGATTGGCACCGTTACTGGGGCGATCGTGGGTTTCCTGATTTCATCTTATATTCAAACTAAGTTTTTATTTTTCCTTTTTGGTTTTTTTCTTCTTTTTTCAGCCGTGATGATGTTGCGAAGAAGAGAAGAACTCTTAGGAGTCAAGAATCACCCCTGGGCGGAATCCTTGAAACTCGATGGGGCTTATCCTGAGAGCAATGAGCGTTGGGTGGAATACAAGGTGCAACAAGTGCCGTTGGGACTGTTTGCAATGTTTGGAGCGGGTGTTCTTTCTGCTCTGCTGGGAATTGGCAGCGGGATCTTTAAGGTTTTGGCTATGGATGAAGCAATGAAGCTTCCCATTAAAGTTTCCTCAGCCACTTCGAATTTTATGATCGGTGTGACGGCCGCGGCCAGTGCGGGGGCTTATCTTTTGCGAGGGGATATTCAGCCTCAAATTGCCGCACCTGTTGCGGTCGGAATTATCTTGGGCTCGTTTCTGGGGGCCAAAGCCATGGTGCGTATGCCAGCAAAACGCATCCGACAGATCTTTGTT
>JANJTG010000132.1 GCA_024711265.1 Bdellovibrio sp.
ATGATGTGAATGGCATGTCCCAGCGTCGCCTCTGCAGCTTCCATCATCGTTTCACCCAAAGTTGGATGAGGATGAATAGAAAGGGCAAGGTCTTCAATGCGAGCACCCATTTCAATCGCCAAGACGGCTTCAGAGATCAAGTTGGAAGCCTCAGGGCCTACGATATGAACACCCAAAAGAACGTGAGTCTTTTTGTCGGCGATCATCTTCACGAAACCATCCGTTTCCATCATGCTCACGGCGCGGCCATTGGCGGCAAACGGGAACTTACCGATCAAAAGATCAGTGTACCCTTTGGCCTTGGCTTCGGCTTCCGTCATTCCCGCAGAAGCAATTTCTGGATCGGTGAAAACCACGGCCGGAACAGTTTTCGCGTCGTACACGCGATTTTGCCCCGCCAAAACTTCCGCCACTAGAACACCTTCATGAGACGCTTTGTGAGCGAGCATCGGCTGGCCACAGATATCGCCAATCGCGAAGATATTAGGAACATTGGTTCGGCGTTGAGCATCGACTTTAACAAAACCACGCTCGTCGACGGCAATGCCGGCCGCTTTGAGGTTGGCTTGGTCTCCGTTCGGACGACGACCGACAGTCACAAGAATCTTGTCGCACTTTACGACTTCATCTTTGCCGTTGATTTCAACAGTCACTTCGTAACCGTCTTTGACTTTCTTTTGTCCCTTGGCCTTTGCTCCGTAAAGAATATTGACGCCCGCTTTATTGAGTTTACGAACAACAATCTGGGCGCAATCTGGATCCACCACACCAGCCAGCAAAGAAGACTGAGCTTCGATCACAGTCACTTCTGTGCCCAGTTTTCTTAGGTAAGAAGAAATCTCAAGCCCAATGTACCCGCCGCCAATAACGGCAATACGTTTCGGGATGGAGTCAAAAGCCAAGGCTCCTGTTGAAGAGCAGATGTCTTTTTCGTCAAACTTAAAGCCCGGAATTTCAATAGGACGAGATCCCGTCGCCACGATAAAGTACTTTGCTTGAACAGTGTCATTGCCTGAAGAAGCCTTTACGGTGATTTCTTTAGAGTTCTTAAACTCCGCTTCACCCTTGATGATGGTGACGCCATAACCTTTTAAAAGTTGATTCACTCCGCCCGACATTTTATCGCTGACAGACTGTTTCCACTTTACAAGTTGTTTCATGTCAACGTCGATGCCACCTTTGATCATCAAGCCCATGTCTTTGAAGTTATGCTGAGCTTTATGCAAAAGATGAGTGGCCGTGATCATTGCTTTGGAAGGAATACATCCCACGTTCAAACAAACGCCACCCAAAAATTCTCTTTCAACGACAGCTGTTTTAAAACCAAGCTGAGCCGCGCGGATGGCAGCCACATAACCGCCAGGACCCGCACCAATTACGACAACGTCAAAATTCTGCATTAGATTAACTCCACCAAAAGTTTTCCAGGGTTTTCAATACGAGCAATGAAGGCCGCCAAGAAGCGAGCCGCGATCGCGCCGTCAATCAAACGATGATCCGCTGTCATAGTGTAATTCATGACTTTGATTGCAGCCAATTGACCGTTTTTGATCACAGGCTTTTCGTCGATTTTGTACATGCCCAAGATCGCCACTTCAGGGTGATTGATCACAGGAGTGGCATAAGTGCCACCGATAGAACCAATATTGGTCACAGTGATCGTCGCGCCTTTCATCTCATCCGGCTTCAATTTGCCATCACGAGCACGTTTAGAAAGATCCAAGATCTCTTTAGAGATTTCCAAGATGGATTTTTGGTCTGCGTTCTTAATCACAGGAACCACAAGCCCATTCGGGGTGTCAGCGGCAAAACCGAGATTGAAATATTTTTTGTAAACGATTTCACCCGCCGCATCGTCAATAGACGCGTTAAACATTGGGAATTCACGAATGGTTGCGATCAACGCCTTCATCACGATTGGAAGGTAGGTGATCTTGGTTCCGTTCTTTTCGGCATGTTCCTTCAAAGACTCACGCATAGCCACCATCGCATCCACTTTGGCTTCATCCATGATGGTGAAGTGAGGAATGATGGTTTTTGATTTTTGCATGTTTTCCGCGATCTTTTTGCGGATACCAATCATAGGAACACGCTCTTCCGCTGCGCCTGCAGGTCCCTGATATGCCGGTTTAGGAATTGACATGCCCGGAGCTGAAGGAGCTTTTGCAGACACGGCGCCAGCGCCTCCTTTTGCAGAAAGAACATCTTCGCGAGTCACGCGTCCGGCAAGGCCTGAACCTCCCAAAGCATTGATGTCGACACCCATTTCACGAGCCAAACGACGAGTCGCCGGGGTCGCAAGAACTTTTGAATCCGCGACAGGGGGGAAGATACCGCCAGCGGCAGTCGCTGCGGAAGTCGCTTGCACCGGAGTCGAGTGAGCCGCCGCAAAGTTGGCATGAGCGGCTGCAGGAACTTCTCTTTGTGCGCCCGCTGGGGCTTGAGCCGCCGAAGCAGCGCCGCCTTCAAGAGTGATCATCGTAGATCCGACTTTAACCACGTCGCCAGACTTGAACTTCAATTCCTTCACAACACCCGCCACTGGAGTCGGAACTTCAACCGTCGCTTTGTCAGTCAAAACTTCCGCGATCGCTTGATCTGCTTTCACGGCGTCACCAGGTTTTACCAACCATTTAACAAGTTCACCCTCAGTGACACCTTCTCCCAACTCAGGAAGTTTAATGTCTTGAACTTTTCCGCCACCAGTTACAGGAGCAGAAGCTTGAGGAACTGCAGCGGTCGCTGCTGGTTTGGCCGCCGCTTGAGGCGCTGGAGCCGAAGCTGTGGCACCTGCGCCATCCAAAGTGATCATTGTCGCGCCGACTTTCACAACGTCGCCGGATTTAAATTTTAAATCTTTTACAACACCGGCAACAGGGGAAGGAACCTCAACTGTTGCTTTGTCAGTCAATACTTCAGCGATGGGTTGATCGGCCTTCACAGAGTCGCCGGGTTTTACCAACCATTTTACCAATTCACCTTCTGTAACACCTTCGCCAAGTTCGGGCAGTTTTACGTCAGTTGCCATGTTGAGAAAGTTCCTTTCCTTGTTGAGTCTCTAAAATATTTTTATTCAATTCATCAGCTCTTTGTTTTTCGATGATTCCCTTCATGAAGAATTCACCGGCGCGATAAGAGCTGCGGACCAGAGGACCTGAGGCGACATACAAGAAGCCCATGTCCTCGGCCGTTTTTTGCCACTCTGCAAATTTTTCGGGAGTGACGTAGTCTTCCACTTTGAGATGTCTTGGCGTGGGTTGCAAGTACTGACCGAACGTCACCACGTCGCAGCCAACTTCTCGGAGATCTTTCAAGGATTGAAGGATCTCTTCGTCTGTTTCCCCTAGGCCTAACATCAACGAAGACTTTGTGTAACGGGTCGCATCGCGTTCTTTGATCATCTCCAGAACACGCAGGGATTGACGGTAGCCGGCTCGAGGATCACGGACCTTGGGAGTCAGACGCTCTACGGTTTCGATATTATGGGCGTACACGTCGGGGCGGGCGTCAGTGAGGCGATAGACCAAGTCGCGATCCCCACGGAAGTCCCCGGCCAGAATTTCAACAATCAAATTAGGAGAGAGTTTCTTCATTGTGGTGACGGTGCGGTAGAAGTGTTCCGCCCCTTGATCAGGTAGATCATCGCGGTCTACGGTCGTAATCACCACATATTGCAAATTCATTTGCGAGATCGAATAGGCGACCTTTTCGGGCTCAAATTGATCTAAAACGCCCTTGGGATTTCCAGTTTTCACGTTACAGAAGCGGCAGCCGCGCGTGCACACTTCGCCCATGATCATAATCGTGGCGGTTCCGCCGGCCCAGCACTCGCCGATATTGGGGCAGCGAGCCTCTTGGCAGACGGTGGCCAGTTTTAAATCTCCAAACATCTCCCGGATACGCGTGTAACTCTCCCCTTGGGGAGCGCGCACCTTGAGCCAAGAAGGCTTCGGAGTGAGAGGTTTTTTAACCGACATAGGACCGTCCTTTATGAACACTCCCTTCTAGTCCCACCCTAGAGTATTTGCACTTGATTATGCCACGCGTAAAACGTAAGAAATGTCTGCTCTTTTGCTTTATTCGGAGTTCCAGCAAAACTCTTCGACAAATTTGACGGAGTAGGTCTAATTTGGGGGTCCAATGAAGGAGCTCCTATGAAGTTTTCTCACAAGTTGCAGGAAGGGATTTTCCTGAAGCGCTATAAACGTTTTTTTGCCGATATCGAATGGCAGGGAAAACAGATCACCGCCCATGTTCCCAATACGGGCAGTTTGAAGAGTGTCAATAATCCCGGGCAGCACTGCCTTTTTTCAGAGAGCGACAATCCTGAGAGAAAATTGAAGTTCACTTTGGAGATGATTAAGTCACCTATGGGGGCTTGGGTGGGAGTGAACACGTCCACTCCAAATGCGATTGTGCGTGAGACCCTTGAGCAAGTGGTGGGTCATACAGGAGTTGTTGGTACCTTCTCTGATTGGTCCCACTTTGACGAAATCAAACCTGAATATAAAATCAGCGCGGAAACACGCTTGGATTTTGCTTTGAAAAAAAAGGGCAGTGAAAAGATGCACTTCATCGAAGTGAAAAATGTGACGCTGGCCGAAGAGGGGGTTGCAAAATTTCCAGACGCCGTGACCGAAAGAGGTCAAAAACACATTCGTGAGTTGATGCTGTTGATGGAGCAGGGCCACACCGTGGAGTTGGTATTCACAGTCCAACGCCACGATTGCGGAACTTTCGCCCCGGCAGATGACATTGATCCCGAATACGGCAAACTCCTTCGCGAAGCCTTTCAAAAAGGACTGAAGATTTCTCCGTTGGTGGTGGATCTCAGCCCCGAAGCCGTTGAACTCTCCGAAACCAAACTTCCCGTGAAACTCTGAGGTACGGCCTTACTTTTGGTAGTGCAGTCGCGTCACTAGTGACGCATCGGCACGACCAAAAGTAAGGCCGTACCTTCTTCGTTCGTTAGTGGTGAGAGACGTTGGAAAGGGTCTTATGCGTTAGTTTGGCATCGCCCCCTCGACTGGCGATATC
Source organism: Bdellovibrio sp. (assembly GCA_024711265.1). Lineage (GTDB taxonomy): Bacteria > Bdellovibrionota > Bdellovibrionia > Bdellovibrionales > Bdellovibrionaceae > Bdellovibrio. Next base: position 5,038 of record JANJTG010000132.1, read on the forward strand.
TCCTAAGCTGACCATGCCGACCAGGCGTTTATTTTTAT
>JANJTG010000438.1 GCA_024711265.1 Bdellovibrio sp.
ACGAAATCCGAAAGAGAAATCTTTCCGCGAATCATCACAATCAACCCTGCCGACATAAAGGCCAAGGCAACGCCTGTACCGATCAAGTTGCGATGGCCAAGGTTGACGATCCCTAACAGAATCAAAAGAGCACTCACAGCAAAGGGTCCCCAATAAAAATACTTCTGCCATTTGGGTCGGGCTGGAGTTTCTGGAGATTTGCTCGCCACAGGCTTCTGAGACAACCCCACCATCATCAGGCTGTTGATTCGCGCGATCATTTGATCACACTGAGGGTCGCCACCTTGAGCGGCCTTCAGTTCCTCATACTTCAAAGTTGCAAAGCGCAAAGCATCCAACTGATGACAAGCCCGGATGAACTCATCGTGAAGGTCTTCATTTTCAAAGTTCTCCACCAGATTCTTCCATTTGCGCACCAAACTTGGTTGCGCCTTCAGGCTGGGATCTTTCGGAAGTCCTTCTAACTTTTCAAAAAGAACGTGGCAAGAATAACACTCTTTAGAGCGTCGACCGTTCAAAGCCCCACACTTAGGGCAGGACTTCATCTCGGAAGCACCTGGCTCCGGGCGAGCCTCTTGATGCTGAGCGACACTCAGTTCTTCCGTCGGCGCAGGCGCTGTCTCCGTCATGGGAACCACAAAACACAGCACATTTTGAGGATCCTCGGGTGGATACTCAAAACTGAATCGACTGTCGCAGGAAATACACTGAAATAACGGAGTTTCAGAGTGAATATCTTCACTCTCCACTTCATACAGCTTCGCGCATGAGGGGCATCGAATTTTCAATTTCTCCGTCAATTTCACTCTGGACTCACTCACTCTTTGTGTTACTAATACCATGATGAAGAAATGGTTTCAATTTTTCAAGCATAAAGCCTACGAATTTCGTTGGGCGATTCTCTCTGGAATTCTCGTCGGCACAAGCTACATCCCCTTTCCTCCCTGGGCGCTGATCTTTTGCTACACCCCGCTTTGGCTCTATGCCACCGAAAACAGTCGTTCGGTGAAAGACGCTTTCTGGGCCGGATGGGTGACTCAGTTTTTTCTTACCCTGATTGGTTTTCACTGGATTGCCTATACAGCTCACGAGTTCGGTCAAATTCCGTGGTCTTTATCGGCCCTCGCTTTGCTGCTTTTTTGTGCGTTCATGCATCTGTACATTCCTGTCGCGGTGGCCCTGGGAACCTGGCTGCGCCTGCGCTTCTCAATCAGTGGAGGGAAAACTCTTTTTATCCTCGCCCTCCTTCAATCACTTCTGGAAAGAGTTTGGCCGGTCATCTTTGACTGGAACTTGGGTTACACCTTCTTTTGGGCGAAAATTCCGACCTACCACCTGGCTGATCTGGTTGGCTTTTTCGGACTTTCCACAACCATTCTGCTTTTCAACGCTTGGATGGGGTATATTTGGCTAAAACAAAGTTATGTCAAAAGAGCCCTCACTCACTTAAGTTTCCTGTCTTTGACCTTTGCCGCTTTGGTAGGCATTGGCTACTGGCATGGCCTGGGCTGGAACCGTTTTGACCGAGAAATTCGCGCAACGGTCGTTCAAGCCAACATCGCCAATCTCGAAAAAGTCTATGCCGAACAAGGTCGCGGCTACC
>JANJTG010000444.1 GCA_024711265.1 Bdellovibrio sp.
TGAAGAGCTGGCTCGCCTTGTCCTTGAGCTCGCGCGCGTCCATCAGGGCTTCCCTTCCTGGGCGGGAGTTCCCGAGGGCGCCAACACCTCGAGGGCCGCGCGGGCACTCTCGCGCACCTTCCGGTCATAGTCGCCTGTCAACGCATCGAGCGCGTCGAGGTGCGTCGGCACCTTGAGAGACGCCAGGGCCTTCGCGGCCGCGGCCCGCACCTCCGCGGAGTCGCTGAAGAGGTCGCGGGCGATGACCGGCGCGGCCTGCGCGTCGCCCAGGCGCCCCAGCGCGAGCAGCGCCTCGCGGCGGGCCACGGCCTCGGGGTCGTTGAGCACGGCGACCAGCGCCGGCACCGCGCTCCGGGCACCCATCTCGCCGAGGAGCCGGGCGCCGAGGCCGGCCTCCGCCCCACCCTCCGCGAGGAGCCCCTCGAGGACCGGCGCGCCCTCGGCCGGCGGCACGACGGCGCGCAGCGGCTCGACGAGGCGCGAGCGGTCGCCGGCGAGCTCCGGCAGGGCGCCGAGTACCACGAGCTGGCCCTTCGGCCCCGACTCCACGAGGGCCTGGGCGGCGGCGGCCTGCACCGCGCGGTCGGCGTCGAAGAGCGCCGGGCGCACGTCGGCCCCGAGGAAGGCAAGCCCGGCCCAGGCGGCGCCCCGGAGCAGCGCGCTGGTCTCCTGCGTCCAGGGGAGCAGGCGCTCCTTCGCGCCCTCGACCCCGAGACGCCCCTGGGCGCGGAGGAGGAGCGCGAGGCCCCGCACCTCGTCGTCACCGGCGTCGTCGGCGATCTCGCGAGGGGCGCGGGCCTCGATGAGGACCTTGCCGCTCTCCTTCGCGCGCTGCGCGTCGAGCGCCTTCACGCGGGCGAAGAGCTCCGAGGTGCGCGCCCGGGTCGTCGCCCACGGGTCGTCGGGCAGCGGCGCCGCGGCCGGGTCGAAGCCGCTCGCGTACTCCCGCGGGAGCTCGCCGGGCACCCAGTCCTGGCGGCGGGGCTCGGTGAGCTTGAGCTCGGCCTCCCAGGCCTTGAGCACGGCCGGGGCGCCGGCCGGGTCACCGAGCTCCGCCAGGGCCTCGATGGCGAGGCGCCGGGTGGCCTCGTCGGTGGAGGTGGAGAGCGGGCTGACCTTCGCGACGAGCTCCGGGGCCTGCGGCGCGAGGGCCACGAGGGCGAGGAGCGCCGGGGCCGCGGTCGCCGGCGCCTTGAGCTTCTCGACGATGGGGTCGAGCGGGCAGCGGTCACGGCGCCGGAGCTCGCGGCCGGCCGCCAGCGCCTGCGCCTCGGCGCCCGTCATGACGAGCTCGCAGAGCGCCTGGTCGACCTCCGGCGAGCGGGGCAGCGAGAGGAGCGCGCGGGTGGCGATGGGGCTGGTGGGGCTGCGCTCCTGCGCGAGGGCGAGGAGCTTGGGGATCGCGGCCGCGTCGCCGAGGCGTCCGAGGGCCTCGCAGGCGGCCTCGCGGAGCTCCGGGTAATTCTCGTCGAGCAGCTCCAGGAGTGCCGGCACCGCGCGCGTGTCGCCGGCCAAGCCCAGGCCACGTGCCGCGGCCGAGGCGAGGGCCACGTGCTTGTCCTTGAGGAGCGGCACCAGCTTGTTGACGGCGTCGGCGCGGCCGGAGCGCCCGAGGTCCTCCGCGGCGCCGACGCGCTCGGGGAGCGTGCCGTCGGCCAGCACCTTGATGT
>JANJTG010000458.1 GCA_024711265.1 Bdellovibrio sp.
ATTCGTGCCCCACGGGAACAGGAAGCTACGCAACCAATGTGTGCGGTGTCAACCTTTACGCCCCTACTGGCGCGAGTTCATGTTTGTCATGTCCAGCAAACTCAGCCACATTGGGGTTATCTCCGGAAGATCATGACAACATCGGTGATTGTCTTGGGAATGCGGGGTACTTTAACTGTCAGAGTGGAGTTTGTGATCAAGCAGGTCTTGGATACTATTCTTCCGCTGGCGACAATTCTCGTGCTCTGTGCCCGGCGGGGACGTATGGATCTTCGCCCACAAACTCGTCGCCCGCTTGTTCGGGTCTTTGTGACCCAGGATATTACTGTCTGGCTGGGGCTACTTCAGCGCAAGGAACAGGAGTGTGCAATGCAAACTCCTACTCGACGGGAGGAGCAACGTCAGCTTCATGCACCACTTGCCCTCTACACTCTTCGACGCAAGGAACAGGTGCCGCCGATCGAAACGATCTAAATGATTGTTTAGGGGATGCTGGATATTACGGTTGTGAAGATGGCACTTGTGATGAGGCGGGGAGTGGTTATTTTTCCGCGCCATTGAGTAATGCGAAAACTCAGTGTCCTGCGGGATCTTCAACTTTGACGACGCATTCTTCTTCTCTCCATGAGTGTCTCGGGAATGCCGGGACTTACAACTGTGAAGATGGGACTTGTGATAATGTGGGGAGCGAATATTATTCTCCGATGAACGATAATACGAGATATGCATGCCCTGCAAACTCATTCACGACAGGTTCAGCAGGAGGGGCAGATTCTGTAGATGACTGCATGGCTGGGACTGACTACTATGATAACGATGCAAATCATCTTACAGCCCCAGTGGCAGTGGGGAATGGGGCTTACTCTCCTTACAGGAATGATGCATTTTATTCTTGCACCAATAAACCTTCCCATGCAACTTCAGTGACTTATTCTGGATCTGGCTCGGGCTCGAATAATTGTCCAATTGGTTCGGTGCTGACTTGCGAAGTGGGGTATACTCCGGCCGGAATGAGTTGTTCGGACAACTCTCCTGGCGCGTTGGTGTTTACCAATATTTCTAATATAGAACGAAGTGTAGTGGTAGAGTCCAATGCATTATCATTAAGTGGATTTGATGGGCCACTGACTGCGAGTTGTTCGGGATGCTCAGCCATTGCTCGAAATGGCGTATGGACG
>JANJTG010000212.1 GCA_024711265.1 Bdellovibrio sp.
GGTCGGAAAAACAAAAACAGCGGAACGAAAACAGGTTCTGGCGGCTCTTCAGGCGGGGGAGGTGGATTTGATTATCGGAACCCACGCTTTGATTGAAGATGAAGTGCAGTTCGCCAACCTGGGCCTTGTTATCATCGATGAACAGCATCGTTTTGGAGTGGAGCAGCGGGGGGTTCTTAAAAACAAGGGCAATTCCCCTCACTTTTTGGTGATGACGGCGACCCCCATTCCGCGAACTTTGGCGATGACGGTTTATGGAGATTTGGATGTCTCTATCATTGATGAGATGCCCGCAGGTCGCAGTCCGATTCAAACCCGTGTGACCTATGAAAGTAAGCGTCCTCAGGCTTTGCAGTTCATGCTTGAGCAGCTTCAAAAAGGACGGCAAGCCTATATCGTGTATCCCTTGGTGGAGGAAAGCGAGAAAATTGATTTAAAGGATGCCGTTTCAGAGTATGAAAAACTCAAAGAACAGTTCCCTCAGGTGAAGTTCGGCTTGCTGCATGGAAAGATGAAGTCTGATGAAAAAGATCAGGTGATGGATCAGTTTCGGCGCCACGAAATTCAGGTGCTGGTTTCCACCACGGTGATTGAGGTGGGTGTGGACGTGCCAAACGCCAATATCATGATTATTGAACATGCCGAACGGTTTGGTCTTTCCCAGCTTCATCAGTTGCGCGGACGAGTGGGACGGGGTGAATATAAGAGCTTCTGTGTTCTGATCATGGGGTATGCGGTTTCGGAAGAGGGGCGCCAGCGCACAGAAATGATGGAGAAGACCTCGGACGGTTTTAAAATTGCCGAATTTGACCTTGAAATGCGGGGGCCCGGGGAGTTCATGGGAACTCGTCAGTCAGGTCTTTCGGGATTTAAGCTTGCGAATCTGGTGCGTGACATGCAGGTTTTGCAGCAAGCGCGGGAAGCGGCATTCGAGGTTTTGCGAAAAGATCCCAAGCTTGCCTTTGCAGATCACAAAGGACTTCGTGAAGAGCTTTTGCGTGAACATGGGCCTGCTGCTTTGGCGGGAATCGCTTAAGAAGATTTTCTGTTGCGTCCTAAAAATATCTTTGTCATCCTGTTACCAGAGATCACAAGGATGTGTTCGATGAAAAAAAGAATTCTCAGCAGTGTAGTAGCATCAATTTTCGTATCAATCTCGGCAGGAGCCGCTCCCCACTACCAAGTGAATATGCGCGTTGGCATCAAGGGGCAGTCACCGATTTCCATCAATACCGTGGCAAAATCAGGGAAAAAGAGCTTCATCAGTCAATTTTCTGATGACGGACAAACCGAAACCTTGGTGGAAGTTTACTCAAAAAAATCACAGGTAAATAAAAAAGACGGCCTTTTTATGGACGTTCAAGTGACCAGACGGGTGCGAGGGCAGTCGAAAATCACTGAACGCGCCCAGATTTTTGCTCCCGAGAACCAAGAAATGGAGTTTGGCACGAACTCCAAGGGGAAAACCGCCGGAAATCTTTCTTTGGCGGTGATGGCTCATCAGCTCTAGGGTTCTCCTAGAGCTTTCGCTCAGTGCGGCATAATAAACATTCTTGATTGATACCCGACTTCGGTCGTGATCTGATTTTCCCCTGTAGAGGGGGTAAATGATGATTCGTCTTGTGAAAAGCATCACGGCAATGGCGGCTTTGTCTGTCAGTGTGGCTCAGGCGGGAACGGTTCTTAAGTTGAACGCAGGGGCTATCGACACAAATAAGATCACAAACAACTATGCAGCTTCTTGGATGATGGAAGCTCAGGAAACTGAGTACATCGTGCAATTCAAGAAAGCGATCACTGAGCAAGATAAGGCTCAAGTGAAATCTCAATTTGAGGTTTTTGGATATCTTCCTGATGACGCTTTGGTTGTGCGCGGAACTTATGCCAGCTTGTTGAGCTTTAAGAACTCTCACTCTGGAGTTCAGGCGGTTGTTAAATATTCTCCTTCATACAAAGTGAGCACTCACTTTTCAGTAGCGAGTGTTTTTAATAAAAATTCTGTAGAAAGCATCTTGGTAAAAACCTTTAAGGCTTCAGAGGCCGAGGCTATTGCCAATAAAATCGCAAAACTAAATCCTCAAGTAGAACTTCAAGTTGTTGATGGAAAGTCCATCATGGCTTTGGTTCCTCGTGGTTTAGTTACTCAAGTGGCGGCTTTGACGGGTGTTGAACACGTTCAACCCACTCCGGAGATCGAATCTTTCCACTTCTTGATGGATGAAAATGTGGCAGGTGACGTGAAGGCGTCTGCGGCGGGTGATTACTCGGACCTGACGGGGGATGAGCCTGGAACACGTGTGATGAAGTTCGATGCGGCTTGGGCGCTGGGTTACACCGGGCGTGGGCAGACTGTTTCCATGGCTGATACAGGCTTGGATTCAGGCGATGTGAACTCAATTCACCAAGATTTCGCCGGTGGAGTTCTTTCTGGTTATCCTTTTGGTTTGTGGTCAAAAACTTGGGACGATCCAATGGGACATGGGACTCACGTGGCAGGTTCTGTGATGGGTCGTGGAACAGCATCCAAGGGTCTTTTAAAAGGCGGCGCTTACGAAGCGAAGATGGTGGCCGAGGGAATGTGGTCTCCGATGATGAAGAACCTCAGTGTTCCTTCAAAATTGGGTGATCTTTTCGCAAAAGCTTACGCTGATGGCGCGCGTATTCACACGAACTCTTGGGGTGGTGCTCGTACTTTTGGTGCGTACGATAACTTCGCTGTTCAAGTGGATGAATGGCTTTACGCAAATCCTGACATGTTGGTTCTTTTTGCCGCAGGTAACAGCGGTTCTGATAAGAACAAAGACGGTCGTATCGACGCGAACTCAATGGCTTCCCCTGGAACAGCTAAAAACGTTCTGACTGTCGGCGCCTCTGAAAATAAAGTTTCTACCGGTGGTATCCAGGTTCCTATCAGCAAGTTGAGAGCCGCTAAAGATGAGTGGCCTGCAGAGCCGATCTATAGCGATTACATTTCTAATAATGAAAATGGTATTGCGATGTTCTCTTCTCGTGGACCGACGCAAGACGGTCGCGTGAAGCCGGACATCGTAGCTCCTGGAACAAACATCCTCAGCGTAAAATCGCAAACCAAAGATGCTTCTGATTTGTGGGGAGCATACAATAAAGACTACGTTTGGTCTGGTGGGACCTCGATGGCAACTCCTCTGACAGCAGGGGCGGTCGCTGTGGCTCGTCAGATTCTTGTCGAAAAATTGGGAATTCAAAATCCATCTGCGGCTTTGATGAAGGCAACGATGATTCATACAGCGGTGGACATGTATCCGGGTCAGTTCGGCGAGATCGGTGCGGCTCGTGGACAAGAGATCCTGACTCGTCGTCCAAATTCGGATGAGGGGTATGGTCGCGTGGATGTTTCTAACATCGTAAATCTAGGATCCCAAACAAAGCTTATTGATAACCGCCAAGGGGTGGCTCAGGGAGCTGAAGTGTCTTATGAGTTTACTTTGTCTAAGGCCGGCAGCCTTTACGCCAACCTCGTTTGGACAGATGCTCCGGGTTCTTCTAATGCCGCTCAGGCGTTGGTGAATGACTTGGATTTAGTACTAACTCTACCTAACGGACAAACTTTGAGCATGAACGATCATATCAATAACTTGGAGATGATCGAGAAGTCAGGTCTTCCTGCGGGAGCTTATAAGTTGACTGTGAAGGGTTACAAGATCCCTCAGGCTAAAAACGGGGCTCAAGCTTACGCCCTTGTTTACACTGCAAAAGAGCTCTAGTTAATAGGGCTAACATAGCTAAATTACTCGTAAAAAGCCTGACTCTGTTCAGGCTTTTTACATTTGAGAGAAGCTCTGAAAATATTTCCTTACACGCCGCTCTGGTTTGATAACTCGTGTCAAATTTGATAGAACTGTCGAGGTTGTAACTCTGTCCAATTTTCGGGGGAGGTTCTTGATGCTGACGTTCTCTATCGGTGATAATGCAGTTTATCCCGGCTACGGCGTTGTAAAAGTGGTTTCTATTGAAACCAAAGAAATGTTGGGTACCAAGACCACATTCTACAATATGCAGTTGGTAGACACAGGCCTTAAGATCATGATCCCGACGACGAACGTAAAATCTGCGGGGCTTCGTCCCATCATCTCTAAAGCAGAAGCGTCTAAGGTTGTTGGAATTCTTAAAGAAAAAGATATCAAAATTGATAATCAAACTTGGAACCGCCGATATCGTGAGTACATGGAAAAGATCAAAACGGGTTCAGTTTTTGAAATTGCTGAAGTTTTACGCGATTTGTTTCTTTTGAAGGCAGATAAGGAACTGTCCTTCGGAGAACGCAAAATGCTGGATTCGGCTCGCAGCCTTCTTTTGAAAGAACTCACTTTGGCAACCAGCCAAGAAGAGCTTTTCAAGGAAGAAGAAGTAAAAGCGATTTTTGGGATTACGGGTTAAGCACGATCCCTAGACGCCGACAAAAAAACGTAATAAATTTAAGGCTTGGTTTTTCTAAACCAGGCCTTTTTTATTTGTGCTTGGGCATTTGGAGTATCTCACATGACCTCAAAAATTTCCCCTCATGTTCGCGTTCGTTTTGCGCCATCTCCTACGGGTTATCTGCACGTGGGCGGGGCAAGAACAGCTCTTTATAACTATCTCTTTGCGAAAAAGAACAAAGGGGAATTCATTCTGCGTATCGAAGACACTGATGAGGCTCGTTCAACTGAAGAGTCTCTGCGCGGAGTGGTGGATGATTTGGTGTGGTTGAACCTTCTTTGGGATGAGGGGGTGGACCCTGTGACTTTGAAGGATGTGGGATCTTTGGGGCCGTATCGTCAAAGTGAGCGTCAGCATATCTATAAAGAATATGCCGATAAACTTCTTAAAGACGGCAAGGCTTATTATTGCTTTTTAACTGACGAAGAGCTGGAGAAGCAAAGAGAGGAAGCCAAAGCTGCAGGACGATCTCCTCACGTGAATTCCCCTTATCAGGATTGGTCTTTAGAAAAAGCTCTGGAGCATCTCGAGGCCGGGCATAAGGGCGTAGTGCGTTTTAAAACCAAAGGTCTTGCGAAAGACTATATCTTTACGGATTTGGTGCGTGGAGAAGTGAAATTCCCTTCGGATATGGTCGGCGATTTTGTTTTGCTGCGTTCGGATGGGATGCCGGTTTATAACTTCTGCTGCGTGATTGATGATCACTTGATGAAGATCACCCATGTCTTTCGCGCCGAAGAGCATCTGCCAAACACCTTAAGACAGATGATGATCTATGAGGCGATGGCGTGGGAGATGCCCGAGTTCGGTCACATGGCTTTGATCTTGGATGAAGACCGTCAAAAACTTTCCAAACGTAAGGGGGCGGTAGCCTGCGGTCAGCTCAAAGAAGAAGGTTACTTGAATTCTGCGGTCTTAAATTTTATTGCTCTCTTGGGTTGGTCTCATCCTGAAGGGAAAGAGATCATGACTGTGGAAGATATGATTCAGGCTTTTGATATTTCTCGTTTGAATCAGTCGGGAGCCATTTTTGACCGTGTGAAGTTTAAGTGGATGAACTCCATGCACTTGCGGGCGCTTCCGAATATGGAAATCTGGAATCACATTCAGCCGTTCTTGGCGCGTGAAAAGATGGAGTTACCTCAGGATCCGGTATGGCAGGAAAAATCCGTAGCGTTGTTTAAGAACTATATGGAAACTTTTGCGGACGCGATTGAACTCTATAGACCGCTGAACGACAAGTCCTACGTGATTTTGCCAGAGGCTGAAGAAACCTTGAAATGGGAACCCACCAAGGCAGTTCTGACCGCGTGGAGAGATTTAGTGAAAGCCTTCCCGTCAGACTACATGAGTGAAGATGAATTTTTGAAACTTCAAGATGAAGTCAAAAATCAGACGGGTGCAAAAGGGAAACATCTCTTTATGCCGATTCGGGTGGCGGTCATTGGAAAACCTCACGGCGCGGAACTCAAGATCCTGGTGCCACTTATTAAAAAAGACTCTTTGATTGCCAGAGCTGAACAAGCATTGGCAGCAACATAAGGTGAAAGAATGTCTTTAAAGATTTATAACTCTCAGTCGAAGCAGCTTGAAGAATTTGTGTCTCTGACTCCGGGGCAGGTGAAGATGTATGTGTGCGGTCCCACCGTTTACAACTTTCTTCATGTGGGGAACTTTCGTGGGGTTGTGTTCTTTAATCTGGTGCGCAACTGGCTTGAGAATCAGGGTTATAAGGTTACATATGCTCTGAACTTCACGGACGTGGATGATAAAATTATCAATCGCGCGGCGGACATGGGAGTTTCTCCTCATGATCTTTCGGAAATGTATATCACCGAATATAAGAAAGACTTCGCTTCTTTGGGATTAAGACCTCATGATCACAATCCCAAGGTTACTGAGCACATGGATGAAATTCGTTCGATGGTGCAGACTTTGATCGAAAATAAAAAAGCCTATGAAACCCAAGGCGACGTTATGTACTCGATTGAGTCCTTTGAAGGGTATGGCAAACTCAGCGGTCGCAACACCGATGAGTTGCAAGCCGGGGCTCGCGTGGATGTTGACGAGAAAAAACGCAGTCCTTTGGATTTTGCACTTTGGAAAGCGGCAAAACCCGGTGAAGTTTCGTGGCCGTCTCCCTGGGGGCCAGGACGTCCGGGCTGGCATATCGAGTGCTC
>JANJTG010000214.1 GCA_024711265.1 Bdellovibrio sp.
AAGTTCTCGCCACCCGAGCGAACTTTGGCTCCTAACGCCACCTTTGTGGGAAGGCCCACGGGATGGCCGATAATGTAGAGGGGGTCTCCAACACGGGGAAGATTTTGCGATATATTCAAAGGCCGATGTCCCCGCACCGAACGATCCAACCAAACCAGAGCATAATCCTGTTCTGGCGTATATTCCCGTTTCACAACGCGTTGGCAATTATAAATCTCACTCTTTGGCATTTCCGTGCGGGCATGGGTTTTATCGGTCATTCTAAAACCGAAAACAAAAGACGTCTCTCGGCAAGACGAATCACTCACACAGTGAGCCGCTGTTGCGATCAGCCTTTCGCCAACAAGAAATCCAGAACAAAAAGCAGCCTCAGGCTCATAGAAAAATCTCTCGGTCTTACAAAGATTGTTGGCAACTCCGTAAGGGGCCGTACGCAGGCGCATCTTTCCATTGCCGAGATTCAACAACTGAGCTTTATCCACCACAGCCACCGTGGAATCAGCGCTCTCTCGCACATCGGAACGCACGACCTCATAGACTTCTTGACGGTTGTCTTCACCGTAAATGACTTGCGGCTTTTGCCCCCATGAAAATGGGGAAACAAAGATAATAAGAGCCAGAAGAACCTGTCTGTTCATGATTCCTCCATAGATCTCTATTCTTCGCAACCTCAAGAGGGAGCGCAAGGAGTGCCCTCGTGTATTTGTACACAGACTAATGACAGCGCGTCTCAAGAAACCCATTAGAAGGCTGACAGCAGTGAAGAGCCTTTTGAATTTGATAATTCATAGAGCGAACAAAGGCCGAGGCATCCTCCCCCTCTTTCGAGATGCCGCCGAGGCAAACCTTTTTCTGACCCTTTCGGCTCACTAACTTGCAAACTTGTTCAACGGAACCATCACTTCTATAATCAACAGATCTCACGCGATCCAGGGGATAAATCTTATTTAAAAGGCTGTTCTTTTCAAATTCAACGGATCGAATATTTCGATCATCTCCCAGTCGGGTCAAAATCCGATCACCATTGTCAGTCTTAAATTCAACAACGCCTCTTTGACACTTCATAATCTTCGGAGCCTTGATGGACTGTTGGTAGGTTTTCTTAATGACATCACAAGTGGTTCGATCACTTTGTAAATGGTATTTCTGCGTTTCCCAGTCTTCACCAAGAAACTCTATCACTTTGGGGGTTAGTCCAATGGCGGGCTGGCAGTTGGGATCCTGCACCCAATCATGATATCCTCTCTCGCTGCAGCCGGTGTTTTTAATCTCTCCGAAGAACAACATCGGCCCCTCGGCCGCAGTCAACACAGTGGCCACTCCGTGACTGGACATGATTTTCAAAAATCCAGCGCCCAACTTTCGACTTCCGCTGAAGGCCGCGTGAGCCAAAGAACGGGCACTCAGATTTTTTGCGCCATATTTAGAAACCGCCGCAGAGAAATGTTCCTGAATATAAAGTCGATTAGCCAAAGAGCTCAACCGCAGAGGAGAAAGCCCCTTATATTGCAGATCTTTCGTGATGGTGAAATATTTTTTCTCTAAAGCTTTTGCTAACTCACGATCCTCGGCGGACCCCAAGTACTGACTGGCTTTTTCCATCTTACGACCAAACTCTTCTGGAGAAACTGGCGACATGCCTCGATCAACGAAGTCAGCAATCTTTTCAATGCGTTCGACATTCGCCTTCAGATCTGGATTTCCTTTTACGCCAAATCTTTCTTCGGCTCTGTCGAGCAATTCTTTGTCACGAGCATTCAATGAATCAACAATGGAACGATCTAACTCCCGACCAAACCCATCATCATAGAGCACCTGATAAAAAGGGCGACCGTCGGGGGCACGAACGGAGGGACGTACTTTCGCCTGATCATGGGCATCGAGAACATGCTCCACTTGCCAGGCATCTAGCCCCTTAAACAGTTCAGGGTGAGATCTAAATAGCTCCATCCCCAGAGCTTTCACTCGGGCGCGATGTTTTTGGGTGTGTTCATAAAACTCTTCCACAGAGCCCACTAGTCTATCACTCGCGACTCTTTTATTGATGACCTCAAGAAGTCGCCCTGTAGAGGCCACCGCAGGCAAGGCCAAAGGGGACAGCCGCCCACTTCGAATATCCGCAGAAGTGCAGGAGTTAGTTCGCAAACTTTGACTGAGAGAGATTTCTTGGTTCGGCCCCAATCCATTCAGAGCCCTCTGACACATATGAAGCGAGCCCTCCGCACTGCAAGCCACTTCAATGCGCAATCGATCTAACATATCTTGCACTTTTGCATCGTCCATATTGCAGACAGCAAAAGCGCAGTGTGCGAACATTAAGATGGTGAAAAATAGATAGATTCTCACTATTTAAAGGTATCGGAATTTTACCCATGTTCTTGATGTCTATATGCCGCTAAACCTCGACGTTGGGCCAAAAGAAAAGGGCTCTAAGGTCAAACTTAGAGCCCTTTATATTTACCTTGATTCAAAACGACACTCCGTCAGCTAAAAGTTTCCGGATCTTCTCATCAAACCGTCTTTATTTTTGATGATGATCTCTTTTCCATTGAGGTCGATAAGCCCCTCATTTTTAAACTCAGTTAAGTGACGAGACAAAGACTCATTGATGGTGCTTGCCAACTGAGCAAACTCGTTGCGGGTCAGCTTCAAGTTCAACGAAATTCCATTCGGAGTCTGTACTCCAAATCTGTCAGCCAACAAAACTAACTGATAAGCGATGCGCTCTTGCACAGAGGCCAAATAGTGCAACTGACTGATCATCTCGAAAGATTCCAAATCAGTGACCGCCTGATTCAACAAGAGTTTCACCAAGGGACTGGCTTGTGCCATGGCAACTTGTATCAACTCTCGTGGGTAAAGCCACAAAACCGTCGACTTCACAGCTTTTGCATGACTTTGAGTCACGCCGCCTTTGACCAGAGCTTTATAGCCGAAGTACTCCCCCGGGGAGACTAACTTCGTCACATATTCGTTGGTCGTAGTGCGTCCGCGGGCATGAGAACGGTTCACTACAACCTTAACACAGCCAGATTGCACGTAATACAGACCCTTCGCCGGCTCCCCTTCTTTGAAGATCATTTCCTCTTCCTTAAGATGAATGACTTCATAGGGAACGTTTGAAGTATTCGGAATGCTTAGGTTTTGATTGCCCATAAAACCGAGGGAGTTTACTCCGCCGTTGAGTATTGTTTGAGATTCCATACTCTTTTACCTCCGAGCTTTCTTCGTTGGGTTAAATGTTGAAGCCATCCTAAGCTGATATTATACACCCTCCTAATTGAAATTTAGACATAACTGACTTGTAACGGCCTCCCCTTTGAACGTCCGACATGGTTTTGACTTGACTCACAACGACGAGTCCCCTACCTTCAGCACCACATAAATTTAGGAATTTTTTTGTAATATCAACCGCTTAATACCTGCTAAAAGGCACCTCAGTTAAGCGTCAATGAAGGGTTGCAAAGATGGTAAAAAGTATTCTTACCGCCCTGTTAATTGTGTCATTTAACATTTCTTCTCACGCAAACACCCTTAAAGTGGGGTTGGTTCTCGATAAAGGCGGCAAAGACGATAAATCTTTTAATTCCGCTGCTTATCAAGGAGCTTCGAAAGCCGAGAAAGATCTAAAAATTGATCTGAAATACGTTGAAGCGACAGACACAAACGCTATTGAAAATCTTCATCGCTCTTTTGCTCGTAAAAATTTTGATCTTATTATCGGCATCGGTTTCGCTCAGAAAGACGCCGTTAAAAAAGTGGCGGCTCAGTTCCCTCAAGTCAAATTTGCCATTGTCGATGGCGAGGTCACGGCTCCGAATGTTCGTTCTCTTCTTTTTGAAGAACATGAAGGCTCCTTCTTGGTTGGAGCTTTGGCGGCAATGAACTCAAAATCCAACGCCGTGGGATTTGTTGGCGGAATGGACATCCCCCTCATTCGTCGCTTTGCGATGGGATATGCGGCGGGAGCTAAATACGTAAATCCAAAAATCAATGTCAGCGAAAACTATGTTGGAGTCACGGGCGAAGCCTGGAACAATCCTGCGAAAGCAAAGGAATTGGCTCTAGCTCAATACTCCAAAGGGGCGGACGTCATTTTTGTGGCTGCAGGAGCCTCCAACACCGGCGTCTTCGACGCGGCTGAGGAAAAAAAGAAATTCGCGATTGGCGTCGACTCTAATCAAAACTGGATCAAACCCGGCGTCATCTTGACAAGCATGATGAAAGCCGTGGATGTGGCGGTTTACGATACGATCAAAGAAGCTCAAGCTGGAAAGTTTACTGGAGGCATTGTTCACTTTGGTTTGAAAAATGAGGGCGTGAACTACACCGTTGACAAGTACAACGAGAAGTTAATCACTCCCGACATGAAGAAGAAGGTCGAAGAGATCAAAAAGAAAATCATCGCTGGCCAAAGTCAAGTTCCTGACTACTATAAACAGAAATAGTGATGACAGTTCCAGCGGTTCAATTTCAAGGAGTATCCAAGTATTTCGGCGAAGTTCGCGCCAACTAGGATATTTCTTTTTCTGTTTTGCCTGGATCGATCCATG
>JANJTG010000484.1 GCA_024711265.1 Bdellovibrio sp.
CTCACTTTCCCGAGATCGATAACCTTCAACACGGCCCCAATGGGTTCCGCCTTTGCCACTGACGTCGACGGCAAAGATCCCGGTGCCCTCAAGCCGCTTTAAAGTATCGACTGAAAAACCGCAGCCCACCTCTTTGACAATCACTGGAACGCCGACCATCTTAACTAAGTTTTCAATAGCCTGCAGGCCATTTTTAAACTCGGTCGTTCCCTCCGGCTGCAAGGCCTCTTGAAGTGGATTGAGATGAACGAACAGCGCCAAGGCCTCTGTCGAATCAATCAAGTGACGAATTTTATCAATAGGACTTTTAATGAGCTGAGCGATTCCAATATTTCCAAGGAGTCGGGCTCGCGGAGCTTGCCTTCGCACTCGCGCCCACTCTTCGGCAGCATTGGAATCTTCCAGTTCACGGCGTTGGGAACCTACCCCCATAAGAATCTGATGACGATCGCTGAGTCTGGCTAAAGCCTCGTTAATTTCGCGGCCTTTTTCATGGCCTGCTGTCATCGAAGAAATAAAGATCGGAGAAGAAAGGGAAACAGCTTCGCCTTTAAAAACAAAAGAGGTCGAAATATCGACCTCTTTAAAATTCAAGTCAGGCAATGCCTCATGAATCAATTCGATCGAGTCCAATCCATTTTGCCCTTCGGTCTGGGACCTAGGATCCAGCGCAATCCTTATGTGATCGCGCTTTCTTTGTTCAAACTGAGAGTTGGACTCTTTCATGGGCTTGGGCCCTTCAACAGAGCGTTGGATTAAGCCAACGCGTGTTTGCAAAGTGCCGTGAATGCCGCTGCGTCGTTGATTGCAAGATCAGCCAAGATTTTTCTGTCTACTTGGATTCCAGCCTTAATCAAACCACCGATCAAACGAGAATACGTTGTTCCGTTCAAACGAGCCGCTGCATTGATACGTTGATTCCACAATGTACGGAAGTTACGTTTTTTAGCTTTACGATCGCGGTAAGCGAACGCCATACCACGGTCATTTTTTTCTACTGCGTGAATGTACGCGCGAGAACCTGCTGAATAGTAACCTTTTGCTCTTTTAAGAACTTTTTTGTGACGAGCACGATTTGTTTTACCACTTTTTACACGAGCCATTTTTTACTCCAAAATTTTTTCTCTCTGGTCCTGCCAGAGCAGATCTACGGAAAAGACAGTTAATTTAAATTCCTAAACTAGAATACCAAGCAACGACGAACTTGAAGCATGTTTGCATCTTCAACGTATGATGTTTTACCTAGTTGTCTTTTCGTCTTAGAGCTCATGTGTGAGTTCAAGTGACGCATGCGAGTGCTTTTCTTCTTAACTTTGCCGCTTGAAAGAACTTTCAAACGTTTTTTAGCGCCAGAATGAGTGCGCATTTTCATAATCGTTACCTTCCACCGATAAGGCGTCTGCCGGTCTGCACTTCAACTTCGTTGAAGTAATTAGAAACAGGGGCAGCACTTAACCATTGCCTTAGACAGTCATAATTACGGACTCATCGTTTTAGGTCGAATGAGGGTCAAAATCAAGCTTTTTTAAGGGGTTAGGCGAAGACCCGCACCTCCGCCCCAGCATCCTGTAGGTTTTATATTTCTTTTTAATTTCAGCAATTTAAGAGGATTCCTGAGCAGATATAGGGCATTATCCCACCAATCCTGCGACGAATATCTGCCTAAAAATAAGGCTGATCACCCCTTCATGGAGCCCTTATGAACTTAGTTTTTAGCTTTTTAACGGTGACGATCCTTTCGCTCCACGCTTACGCGACAGAACAAAGAACTTTCACTAAGGTCGGTCCCGACGCTGCCACCGTTAAAATTGTCACAGAAGAAACTGACGTTCCTCAGGCCGCCGCTTACGTCGATGCCGCTGAAAATGTCCAATTCATCCAAATGATGATGGACGACTCCCAATCCTCCCTAGCGCACATAAAAAATCAAATGGAGTTCGACAACTGCGGAGAGACCAGCACAGACCCCGAAGGATGGATCCCCGGCTGTGGTCGCGTGGAAATAACACCTTTTATACGAACCTCGTTCGGTCGCGGCGGCTGGATGGAAGCGGGGGCCGATTATACCTTCTTTGTGGGCTTTCGTTTTTCAGGATTCGGGCACTTTTTTGAGAGCAAGTACATGGTCACCATCAATGAAGCGGTCGTCGCCGAT
>JANJTG010000347.1 GCA_024711265.1 Bdellovibrio sp.
ACAAGGCCGCGCTGGACGCCGCCTACAAAGACCTGACCGGCGGCCTCTCGGATCTCGACAAGGACAACCTCGCCAAGACCGCCGCCAAGATGGCCGTGCTGGTGAAGACGCCCGAGCGCATCCGCAAAGTCTGTGAGGACATCGTCGAGCACTTCCAGACCAAGGTGGAGCCCAACGGTTTCAAGGGGCAGATCGTCACCTTCGACCGGGAGTCCTGCCTGCTATTCAAGGCCGAGCTGGACAAGCTGCTGCCGCCCGAGGCCACGGACATCGTGATGTCGGTGCAGGCGTCCGACAAGAAGGAGCATCCAGAGTACGCGGCCTATGACCGTTCACGCGATGAGGAAGAACGGCTGCTCGATCGCTTTCGCGACCCGGCCGATCCGCTGAAGCTGATCATCGTCACGGCCAAACTGCTGACGGGCTTCGACGCGCCTATCCTGCAGGCCATGTACCTGGACAAGCCGCTGCGCGACCACACGCTGCTGCAGGCCATCTGCCGGGTGAACCGCACCTACTCCGAGCAGAAAACCCACGGCCTGATCGTCGATTACCTCGGCATCTTCGATGATGTGGCAGCAGCGCTGGAGTTCGACGACCAGAGCGTCAAGCAGGTGGTCAGCAACATCCAGGAGCTGAAGGACAAGCTGCCCGAAGCCATGCAGAAGTGCCTGGCGTTCTTCGCCGGCTGCGACCGCAGCGTGCAGGGCTATGAGGGCCTGATCGCCGCGCAGCAGTGCCTGCCCAACAATGATGTGCGGGACATCTTTGCTGCTGAGTACAGCGTGCTCAACAAGATCTGGGAGGCGCTGTCACCGGACACCGTTCTGGGCCCCTTCGAAAAGGACTACAAGTGGTTGTCGCAGGTGTACCAGTCGGTGCAGCCCTCCAGTGGCCACGGCAAGCTGATCTGGCACTCGCTGGGCGCCAAGACCATCGAGCTGATCCACCAGAACGTGCATGTGGACGCCGTGCGGGATGACCTCGACACCCTGGTGCTGGACGCTGATCTGCTGGAGGC
>JANJTG010000490.1 GCA_024711265.1 Bdellovibrio sp.
GTGGCGGATTATGCTCTGAATCGCATGAGCATCCTTTTAGATGGTCTTGATGTGAATAAAAAACGCATGCTTGAAAATATCGAGAGCTCTCAGGGGCAAATTTTCAGTTCCCATGTTCTTTTAGCCCTGATTCAAAAAGGAATGATTCGCGAAGAGGCCTACGCCCTTGTGCAACGATTGTGTCACTCTTTGGGGTACGGAGAACATCTGAAAGATAAATTGATTGTGGACGACCAAGTGCGCAGTCTTTTGAAGCCGAAAGAGATCGAAGAGATCTTTACCGGTAAGAAACATAAAAAATCTATTAAAGATATTATTAAGCGAGTGTAGCGGTGTCTAATTGGAAATTTCTTAAAGAAGGCGATGTGATTGATGTGGTAGCTCCTGGTTATCCATCGCAAGCTCATGAGGTGGAAGGGGCCCGGGAGTTCCTTTTGAAATGGAAACTGCAGCCGCGAATTCCGAAGGGACTGATTAAACCGCATTTTTTGCACGCTCATGAAGATGAAAACAGATTTGCTTTCTTAAAAAATGCAATTGAATCCAAGGATTCTCAGGTTATTTGGTGTTTGCGTGGAGGCTACGGCAGTAATCGCCTGGTGCCGATGCTTTCTAAGCTCAAAAAGCCTAAAGAACCGAAGTTGCTTATTGGGATCAGTGATATCACATCCCTACATACTTTTTTTATTCAGGAGTGGGGATGGAAGCCTCTTCATGCCCCTTTGTTGGATCGGCTGGGTCGAAACCTGGTGCCGCCGAAACTTGAGAAAGAGCTGCATCGAATTCTTTTCGGCGAGCAAACTGATGTTTAGTTTAAAAAGTTAAAGCCTTTGAACGAGGCGGCGGCCAAAGTAAAGAACTTAAAGTCCAAAGTCGTCGGCGGAAACCTGACGGTTTTACAGTCGACAATGGGAACTCCTTGGCAGATTCAAGCGCGCAATTCGCTGCTGTTTGTTGAAGACCTTGGTGAAAGAGGTTACCGCATTGATAGAATGTTTGAACAATTCCGTCAGGCGGGCGTTTTTAAAAACTGCCATGGATTGATTTTAGGGGATTTTATTGGAGGAGAAGAGCCCTCCACTAAAAAGAATAATTTTAGATTAGTCTTTAAGCGCTGGGCGCAAGATTTAGATATTCCAGTCTTTCAAGGTTTGGAAGCTGGGCATGCGGTGATTCAAAGACCTGTCCCTTTTAATACACCATGTATTTTAAGCGTGAAGGAAGGGCGTGGTCATTTGTTGATAGAGACCGGAGGACGTAAGTGAAATTTTCAGTACTTGAAAAGAATCTGATCAGACAGCTTGAAGAGCGCATTAAGGATACAACTCCCGGAGTGATGGTACGGGCCTATCAAGGTGGCAGAATCATCTGTGACGTGGCGGTGGGAAATAATTACGCTTATTATGACCTGGCAAGCCTTACGAAGGTGATCTTTGCGGCGCAAGCCATGATGTACGCCTTTGAGCTTGGAAAATGGAACTTCGAAACTCCAGTTTCCGCGATTCTTCCCTGGTTTACGCACAAAGAAACCAAGGTGACGGAGCTTTTGACTCATAGTTCAGGACTTCCCTGGTGGTTGCCGCTTTATCAGGAGATCAACACTCAGTTGCCTCGCGAAAAACGCCGTGAACAGCTTCAACAAATACTTCAAGGGTTGAAGCTAGAGAAGCAGGATACTGCGGTCTATTCTGATGTGGGATTCTTGGTGTTGAGCTTCATTATCGAAAGACTATTTGATAAACCTCTTTTGGATGTCTGGGAAGATATTAAAAATAAGTTTTATCTTGGAACGACCTTGGAGTTTCATCCCGACAATCAGTTTTCAACTCGAGTGGGTTTGTTTGCGCCAACAGAAGAGTGCCCAGTTCGCAAGAAGCTCATTCAAGGTGAGGTGCATGATCTGAATTGCTGGTCTTTAGGTGGGGTCTCTACTCATGCGGGGCTTTTTGGAAGTATCGATGATGTGGGCTGGTTCTCATTGCATTTACGTTCGCAACTTATGGGGATTGCTCGTTATTCGATCCGACAAAAGACGGCGCAGCTTTTCGCAAAAAAAGCTTTGCCGGAAGGAAAAGGGGATTGGGCGATGGGATATATGATGCCCACTCCGGGATCGGCAAGCTGTGGGAGTTATTTCTCTTTGGACTCTATTGGGCACACGGGTTTTACGGGAACTTCTGTTTGGTATGACCCTAAAATGGATATGAGTGTGATTATTTTATCCAATCGGGTCCTGTATGGCTCTGACAATAAAGCCTTTGGAAAATTACGTCCTGAGATACATAATTGGATTGTTGAAAATTACCG
>JANJTG010000254.1 GCA_024711265.1 Bdellovibrio sp.
AAATCTTTTCGTGCGACTCGCAACATGCTTTCAAAGGATTTCGGAGCAATCACCGCCCCGCCCATCTCTGTTCCAAATCCGGAAATATTTTTTGTCAAACTTTGGATGACAAAATCAATTCCCCACTCCAAAGGCCGCAATGCCCAAGGCGTAGCAAAGGTATTATCCACGACCGTATAGATTTGATTCTCTTTAGAACGTTTTTTATTGGCCACTTTAACCAGGCTTGCGATCTTTTCAAGATCCGCGATTTCCAAAATTTGATTGGATACGGTTTCGAAATAGATCACGCGAGTTTTAGAATCGGCAAGTTGCTTTTCCAAACCCTTCAAATCATTGATATCAACCAACTCGTGATTCACCTGAAAACGGGGAAGCCAATTCGTAATTAAGCTGTAGGTGCAACCATAAAGAGTTTTATGAGCGATCACCTTTTCACCCGCCTTCAGTAATGACATCAAAGTGGAAGCAATCGCTCCCATTCCGCTTCCAAAAGCGACGGCACATTCCCCTTTTTCCAAAAGCGCCAATTGGTCTTCCAACATTTTTGTTGTGGGCTCTTCCAAACGGTCATAGATCCAAATAGGTTTTGCTGAATCCTGTGGGGCCCCGAAAGTGCTAAACCCTTGGGCGCCTCGCTCTAAGGACTCCAGACGAAACGTTGTCGAGGCCGTCATGGGAGGAATCAAGTGATGAGAGAACTCCCAGGATTTTGACAAGAACTCACCATGAATGGCTTGAGTGCGTGGAGACTTCATCGCTTTGGTCGGCGTTTTTTTCATAGATACCCCTCTTTTGAATTTCCCAACTAGAGCACATATTCTAGGTCTTGGGAAGAGAGGAGCTGGCGCGACATCACTTCATTTGAAGTTTGATCAGGTAATAACACCCGCCGGTGGAGGTGCTCAACTCTCCCCCGTCACACTCTTGGAGCTGCAGGGTTTCCCCCTCTTCGAGGGCCCAATTTTTATTCAAAACAAGTCGCCCTTCCGCGCAAAAAAGATAATAGACAGAAGACTTTTCAAGCTGAAGTGGAGTCGTGCCACCCACCGCGAGGTTCCCTACCACCATGTCGGCTTCGACCTGCTGCCGACGATAAATTACTCCGAGATCAACGACCTCTCCGTCCAAAAGTTCGCAATCGATTGGTGTTTCGCCAGCAAAAAAATAAGGAATATGCGGTTTTAACTCCTGCTCATTCAGCTTTAATCCAGCCCCACGCCACACCACCAGAATCCGATGACATCCGTCGAATCTTGAAAAGGGAGCCGCTGACGTTATCGTAGCCGAACTCACCCGCCAAAGAAAGTCTTCCCCCGGAAAGGAAGCTCCTTCGGGAAAAATGCCTATCTGAGCCGTCGAACCCAAACCATTTTTCCAAGGCATGATGCGATAATCTGATTTTTTTAAATGTTTGATCACGCTCTCCTCCCAAGTGACCACCATGTGACACCCGTTCCACATTGCTGGCAATGAATTTGTGAAATCAAAAACAAAATCTCAAAAAAATTAATTTTCGACCTAGACCTTTTTTCTTTATCGCTTGTTCCGAAAAATTATTAATGTACTATTTAGTTCATAAACGGAGACATCATGGCAAGACCCAAGGATCTCGAGAGAAAAAAAGAAATACTCACTTCAACCTTGAAGGTTTTTCGCAAACATGGTGGCTGGGATCTTTCGTTGAACGAAATCGCACGCCAGCTCCGCACCTCAACCCGCATGCTGGTTCATCACTTCGAAACAAAAGAAAATCTAATTAAGGAATGTAAACGCTCTTTGGAAGATCGCCTTCACCATAAACTCTCCAGCGCCCCTCCCCAAAAGAACTGGAAGAAATCGGTGTGCGACGTGTGGGCGGCCTCATTAGAAAGGCCCTATCGGGACGATCGCAGACTGCGACTGATGTCGAATCTGCAAAGTCCGCAGAAAAACCAAAACAACAAAGACAATGAACAAGTCATCCGATCCCTCCGCGAACTTCTCCCCTCCCGCCTCCAGAAGTTCGCGGAGGATGTATTCATTTACGCCTCTGGTTTGGAGCTTTATGTCTTGTCCGGGGGGACCCCTGAACGCGCGATTAAGAACCTGCAACATTACCTTCAAAGGCTTGAAAATCAGGCTCCCAGAAGCCCCACTGGCGGGCCTTTCGGACCCCGCCAAAAGATCAGCTCAAATATATAGCATTTGAGGGCCCATATATGACATTTGAACAAGAAAATGTTCAAACTAGTGTTTTCGCTCGCTATTGCCCGGCAATTAAGCTAAAACCAGGCTTCCAATATCCGTCTCTCTTGAGTTAATAGCGTAGGGCTCATTTCTCTTTAGCGGCACCCAATCCTAAGGAGGAACTCATGGGCAAAAAGTTATACGTTGGAAATCTATCTTATTCTTTGGACGATCAATATCTAGTAGATCTTTTCTCTGAATTCGGAACAGTTGAATCAGCTCGCATCGTTACTGATCGCGATTCTGGTCGTAGCAAAGGTTTCGCATTCGTTGAAATGTCTTCTGATTCAGAAGCTCAAGCTGCTATCGAAAAATTGAATGGCACTGAACAACAAGGTCGCGCTATGAATGTTAGCGAAGCTAAACCAATGGCTCCTCGTGAAAACCGTGGCGGCTTCGGCGGCGGCGGTAACAGAAATAATTCACGCGGTGGTGGTTTCGGAGGCGGACGTCCTCGTTACTAATAGCCTCTCACTTTAAAGGAGGCTCCGATGGCTAAAGATGATTTAGTGACCATCGAAGGGAAAATTTCTAATCTTTCTGGCGGCGGCACTTACCATATTATTCTGGAAAATGGCGCTGAGATCACAGCAAGACTGTGTGGAAAGATGAAGAAGTTTAAGATCAAGGTTGTTGTTGGAGATCGCGTTTCGGTAGGAGTTTCTCCTTACGATCCGACCCACGGCCTGATCACCCACCGTCACAAAATTTAGTATCGTGTCTTAAAAGGGGATCTGAGCAAGATCCCCTTTTTTTATTGTTCCGCTTGAACCAAACGAACTGAAAGAGGACTCTTCTGAGAGGCCTCGTTTCCCTGCAAATTCTCCCACCGATCATTATATGCGATTGCCACTTGAGTGTTTTGAATAGCTTGTAACAGCTTCCGGTGAAGGCGTTTTTCCTGGCGGGTTGATTCACGAACCAATTCGTTGAAATTAGGTACCTCGGCCATGGCGATGGAACTGGCAAAACTCACTAAGACTAATAAGAAGCGCATCCTTGCCCCCCTTCTCTCTTATCTATTAGAGCCCCCTCAATCACTCTTCGGTTAATTTTTTTTGAGCCACAAAAACGGGAGCTGACTTACCGGCAAGGGTCCTCTACCTTAAGCCTATGAGACACTCGAAAGCTGGCATGCTCTTTATTTTTATTACGGTCACCCTCGACATGATCGGCGTAGGTCTAGTAATCCCGTCCTTACCCGACATCATGAGACGATTTGCCACTTCCGAAGCCACGGTGTCTGAATACTTCGGATATTTCATTTCACTTTATGCTTTGATGCAGTTTTTAGCGTCGCCTCTTTTAGGGGCCTTGTCCGATCATTGGGGACGAAGATCTATCTTGCTCGTGTCATTATTGGTTGCTGGAT
>JANJTG010000271.1 GCA_024711265.1 Bdellovibrio sp.
AAGTGCCTTAACGCAGGTGGAGCACTTAGCGTATTCGTAGACCTTAAGCATGGCTCTTCACCAACCAACCACACATTTTATAAAGGATGCGCGCGCCGACGTTGCCGTCCCATTCCACTTCGTGCTCTTCCAGTCCGCCGGTAGAAACTTCGTTCAAGTCAAACGCGATGATTTTTCTTCCAGAGTTATGAACTTCACGGAACAAAAAGAAAACCTGATCAACACTCAAGCCGCCAGGGACGGGGGTCCCTGTGTGAGGACAGAACGCAGGATCAAGTCCGTCGATATCAAAAGAGATATAAACATTTTGTGGCAACTCTTTGATAATATCTTGGCAGACCTTTTCCCAGCTTTCGCCTTTAAGAAGACGGCGCTTCAGCTCAAGATCATAAAACGTGTGGATGTCTTCGCGAGAATTACTGAAATCATATTCTTCTTCGCAGAAATCACGAATGCCCACTTGGACCAGCTTCTTGGGTTTTTTTGCATCCGTCATTACGTTGTACATGATAGAGGCATGGGATTGTTTAAAACCCTGATAGGCTTTGCGAAGATCCGCATGAGCGTCAATATGAAGAACACCAAAGTCCCCCTTGTATTGGTCACTCACGGCGCGAATCGCACCCAGCGGCGTGGAGTGATCTCCACCGACCAATCCTAAAAGTTTCCCTTTTTTGAGGACATCAGAGCATTGATCATAAACCCATTGGGTCATTTCCTCGCAGGCCTCATTTACTTGAGATGCCAGAGAGTTCATTTTGGCTTCATCTTCGCTGAGGTTTGTTCGCATTTCGATCAGCTCTTGGGCCACGGCCTTATATCGATCGTTCATCTTGCAGAGGTCTTCAGGGAAATCGCGCATGAAATAGCCGACTTCGTAGGCCTTGCCCACTTCAATGTCGAAAAGATCAATCTGTTCACTGGCTTGGCGAATGATCTGGGGGCCTCGTGAGGCGCCTTCGCCATAAGAGGTGGTGACCTCCCAGGGGGCGGGAACTAAAACGACCTTGGACTCCTCCTCGGTCATAGGGATGCCGAAGATTCCGAACTCGGCAGAAATGGTGGTGGTAGGATCGAATTTCACCGTCTTTTCCGACATTATTTTCTCCTTAAGAAAGACTAGGGTTATATAACATTTAAGCGCGGCGTCAATCGAGCAATAACTTGATTATTTTTCTCGCATAACCCATTTTAAGCCCACTTTGGGAACTACTTAAATTCCCTACGAAATTCTTTGGAGGAAACACAATGAATATGAAGGGTCTCCTAGCTCTACTTTTGAGCTCAGCTTTGACAGCTCCCGCTCTTGCAACTGCACCAAATGCAGCGGCACCTAAAGGCGGTAATTTCGTTATCAACCTGGGCGGAGAACCACCGACAGTTCACCCCATCACCAGCACAGATGCTTACAGCCGTGATGTTCAGAATTACGTTTGCGAAGGTTTGTTGACTCGTGACTCTGAGACCTACGATTGGAAGCCTCGTTTGGCTGAAAAGTGGGAAGTTTCTAAAGATAACAAGACATTTACATTCTTCCTTCGTAAAAATGCTGTTTTCCATGACGGTAAACCCGTAACTGCTGAAGACGTAAAGTTCTCTTTTGATGCGATCTTTGAGCCTAAATATGAAGCCGCTCATCTTCGTCCATACTACGAAGGTTTGGCAAAGGCAGAGGTTGTTGACGCTCACACCATCAAATTCACAGCGAAAGACCTATATTTCAAAAACTTCGAGTCTGCAGCGACTTTGACTGTGATTCCAAAGCACATCTACAGCGATGTTGAAAAATCTAAAAAAATGAACAGACAGCTTATCTGCTCTGGTCCTTATTCTTTGGCGAAATTTGATCGTGGTCAGTTGATCACTTTGAAAAAGAACGACAAATGGTGGGGTGCGAATGACCCTGTTTATAAGGGTACTTACAACTTCGACTCTATCACAATGCGTTTCTACAAAGATGAGAACGTTCAACTTGAGCGCGCTAAAAAAGGCGAGTTGGACTACATCGATCTTCGTATTGAAGCCTTCATGAAGAAAACAGAGGGTGCTCCTTGGGGCAAAACTGTGATCAAACACAAAGTTGAAAACAGTGCTCCGAAATCTTACGGGTTCGTAGGCTGGAATTTCCGTAAAGAACTTTTCCAAGACAAAAACGTGCGTATTGCTTTGGCTCATCTTCTTAATCGTGAAGAGATGAACAAGAAGTTCCGCTATGGAATGTCTGATTTGGCGAACGGTGCGGTTTACATCCGTTCTGAGTTCAACCCTGGCAACAAAGCGATTGAATTTAATCCTAAGAAAGCTCAAGAGCTTTTGTCTAAAGCTGGCTGGACGGACCTTGATAAAAACGGTGTTCTTGAGAAGACCGTGAATGGCAAGAAATCTGAATTCAAGTTCACATTGATCTACCCAAATAAAGATGTTGAGAAGTATTGGACTTTGTACCGCGAAGACCTCAAAAAAGCGGGCATCGACATGGAGTTGAAATATCTTGAGTGGAACTCATTCTTGAAGTTGGTTGATGAAGGAAACTTTGATGCTGTGACGATGGCTTGGGGCGGTGGTTCTGTAGAGCCAGATCCTAAGCAAATCTGGCACTCTTCAGGCGCGGTTCCTGGTGGATCTAACTTCATCGCGTACAAAAACCCTGAAGTTGATAAGTTGATCGATGAAGCTCGCGTTGAGCCAAACAAAGCGAAACGTGTTGCTAAGTTGAAGGAAGTTTATAAGAAGATCGCTGAAGACGCTCCGTACGCTTTCTTGTTCAACGATAAGTTCGTGTTCTATGCAAATTCTTCACGCATAGGCACTCCTGGCGAGACATTTAAGTACGAAATTGGTACAGACTACTGGTGGATGAAGCCTCAATAGGCTTCTCCTCTTTTTCGTTAATCCGTCTGATGTAAGTTTGGGAGTAGGGCTTTGATCATCTACCTGATTCGCCGATTGCTGTTGATGATCCCGACGTTCTTCGGGATCACACTTGTTACCTTTGTGCTAATTAACTTAGCTCCTGGAAGCCCCATTGAGCAAAAGCTGCAAGCCATCCGCTTTGGTGCGGCTGGTGGCGGTGGGGGCGGTGGCGGAGCTGCCAGCGTCAACAGTCGTGGCGACACGTCGGTGAACGAAGAGGTTATTGAAGCTCTTAAGAAACAATACGGCTTCGACAAACCCATTCATGAGCGTTACTTCATTTGGTTAAAAAATCTTAGTCGCTTGGATTTTGGCGAAAGCTTTACTTACCAAGAGCCTGTGATTGATGTGATCAAAAGTAAATTTCCGGTTTCTTTGCAATTTGGTATTGCGTCTTTGATCCTCACGTACATTGTTTGTATTCCTCTCGGCGTGAGAAAGGCGATCAAAGCGGGATCGGGTTTTGATCGTATCACCACTTTAATTCTGAATTTTACGTATTCAATCCCGCCTTTGATTCTAGGTATTTTCTTAATCGTGGTTTTGGCAGGTAAGTTGAATTTGTTCCCATTGGGCGGATTGCAGTCTGATGACTACGAATCTTTTACGACCTGGGGAAAAATCACGGATCGTTTGCATCACTTCGTTCTTCCTTTGATCTGTTACATGATTGGCGGTTTTACGGAGCTTTCTGTTCTTATGAGAAACTCAATGTTGGACGTCGTAAAGTCGGACTATGTTCGTACGGCCCGCGCGAAGGGTTTGTCTGAAAAAGTAGTTATCTTCAAACACGCTCTTCGTAATGCGCTTATTCCAATTGCAACAGGGTTGGGTGGCTTCTTCGGGGCCTTCCTTGCGGGATCTCTGATCATTGAGCAGATGTTCAATTTGGATGGTATCGGTCTTTTGGGATATCAATCCGTATTGTCTCGTGACTATAACGTGATCATGGGGTTGACCTTCATCTCTTCTATGCTGTTGATGATGGGTCGTATTTTCAGCGATATCATTTATGTTCTTATCGATCCAAGGATTGACTTCAAATGATGGATCCAATTCAGAAATATTTTATTCGAAATGAACTCACTCTAAAACGCTACAAGCGTTTTAAAAGAGACCGTGTTGCCGTTATTTCGGTGTGGGTTCTTCTTGTTATGTTCTTCTTCAGCTTCACGGCAGAGCTTTGGGCTAACAACCGTCCCCACGTTTTAAGCTATCAAGGGAAATTGTATTTTCCTCTGGTTAAAGACTATCACCCAACGGATTTTGGTCGTGAAGATATCTACGTCATGGACTACCGCAGCTTAGAGCTTGGTGAAAATGACTGGGCTGTGTGGCCGATCATTCAGTGGGATGCTTACGAAAGTAATAAAACCGTTGAAACTTATCCGTCTCCTCCGACCAAACAAAATTGGATCGGAACAGATGAGAGTGGACGGGATGTGATGACTCGTCTGTTGTATGGCTTCCGCTATACAATGTTATTTGCAATCGGCGCGTGGATTTTGGCCTACCTCATCGGTATTACGCTCGGTTCATTGATGGGATACTTGGGTGGTAAGACCGACCTTATTGGTCAGCGTATCGTAGAGATCGTGGAAAGCACGCCGATCATGTTCGTGTTGATCACGATGATCTCTATATTCACGCCGTCCTTGCCTTTGCTGGTGGCTTTCTATGCCTGTTTTGCGTGGACCGGGATTTCTGCCTATATGAGAGCGCAGTTCTTGTCTTTGCGTAAGCGCGAATACGTTGAGGCGGCGAAAGCCATTGGTGCTGATCACAAAAGAATCATTGCAAAACACATTCTTCCGAATGGTTTGACTCCGATTATTACGTTTTCTCCCTTTGTGATCTCTGGAAACGTGTACACTCTTTCCATGCTTGATTACTTGGGTCTTGGATTGACGCCTCCGACCCCTTCTTGGGGAGAGCTCATGGCGCAAGCCCAGAAGTGGTTCACGATTGCCGAGTGGCTGGTGTGGGGTCCATTGACAGCTCTTTTCATCACCCTGATCCTCTTGATCAATATCGGTATCGCCGTCCGCGACGCCTTCGACGCCAAGATGTAGGTACCTGCTTCCCTTCGTGTCGAAAAGGTACAATGGAAGTTGATTCATCTTTAAAATGGGTCAACTTCCAAATGGTGAACAAATCTTCCACCATTTCTTTCGGTGAGCCTAAACGCGGGTCTTGCTCTGTTCAGCCATGCATCCCAGGAAAGAACGCGAGAGGTTTCGCGCATAAAGTAATTCATGACCTGCCTGGGTATAATTCGATATAAAGCAAAAGAGGCTCCCGCTTGGGAGCCTCTTGTTTTTTAGATTACCGTCATCGTGTCCGAAGATGTACCTTTTCGACACGAAGGGAAGCAGGTACCTACTCGGCTTCTTCTAGGTAGGTGTAGCCGGAGAGGCCTTCTTCGTAGTGTTTGATTAGAAGTTTGGCTTCTTGTTTTGTGATCGTGCCTTTTTGGATGCTTTCTTCCGTCGCTTGGCGAACATTGTCGACCATCTCAGAACGGCCGTACTGAACGTAAGAAAGAACTTCCGTCACGGTGTCGCCAGGAACGTAGTGGTCGATCGTGTAACCGACGCCATTCAAAGAAATATGAACTGCATCGGTGTCCCCAAAGAGGTTGTGCAAGT
Source organism: Bdellovibrio sp. (assembly GCA_024711265.1). GTDB lineage: Bacteria > Bdellovibrionota > Bdellovibrionia > Bdellovibrionales > Bdellovibrionaceae > Bdellovibrio. Next base: position 5,562 of record JANJTG010000271.1, read on the forward strand.
CGCCGAGGATCTCTTGGTAAGCTCCCGTTAAGAACACACCCAGATAGTACTGCTGACCATCTGTGAACTGGTGCAAACGCACGGTTTCTTTGGGTTCGCCAGACTCGGTGTCGATGAACTTTTCAATCACACCGTCCGAGTCACAAGTCAAGTCCGCCAAAGTCGCTTCACGGGTGGGCTCTTCACCCAAACGATGAATAGGAATCACCGGGAAAAGCTGTCCCACAGCCCAAGAGTCAGGAACGGATTGGAACACTGAGAAGTTTGAGAAGTAAGTGTCACAGAGCTCTTTAGAAAGGGCGGCAATGATGTCTTCAGTGTCGGCCACGGTCTTGGCAAGTTTCACCATTTTTGTGGCGATCGCAAAGTACATGCTCTCACACCAGGCGCGTTGCTCTAGAGTCAAAACGCCGTAGGTGAAAAGCTGCAAGGTCTCTTGCTTGGCTTGTTCAAGGTCGTTGAAACATTCGTTGATATTGTCTTTGTTCACCTTTTCATAGATGTACTGCATGTCTTGCATGATGGACGGATCTGTCTTCGATGCAGGACGAGGCGGTTCATGGCGGTGCAGGTCGTTCACGCCCATGACGTTGAAAACAAGGACGGAGTGATGGGCGACCAAGAAGCGGCCCGACTCTGTCACGATGTTTGGATGAGGAATTTCTTTTTCATCACACAGAGTCTGCAACACAGACACGATGTCGTTGGCGTACTCTTGCTCAGAATAGTTGACCGAGCTGTCAGAGTGACCGGAGCCATCATAATCAATTCCAAGGCCGCCGCCCACGTCGATGTACTTAAGGCCTGCACCCATTTTGTAAAGTTCGGTATAGAAGCGTGCGCCCTCTTTCAAAGAGGACTTAATGCTTTGGATGGCAGGAACTTGAGAACCAATGTGGTAGTGAAGAAGTTCAAGGCAATCCAACATGCCCTCTTTTTTAAGAACTTCAACGCCCTCTACGATTTCAACAGCGGTGAGGCCGAACTTCGAGCGCGCTCCTGAAGAGTCCACCCATTTTCCAGCACCCTGAGTATTTAATTTCGCGCGGAAACCGATCTTCGGGCGAGCATTGAACTTCTTCGCCGCATCGATGATCATTTTAAGTTCTTCTTTGCGATCCACGACGATGATGGTGTTGCGTCCCAGCTTCTGAGATAGGATGGCTGTTTCGATGTATTCAGCGTCTTTAAAGCCATTACAGATGATGAGTGCATTTTCGGTGTTCATTAAAGCCAAAACCACAAGAAGCTCGGGTTTTGAACCACACTCAAGGCCCATGCGGAAGCCTCTTCCGTACTTCACGAGTTCTTGAACAAGGTGGCGTTGTTGGTTCACCTTAATGGGATAAACTCCGCAGTACTGACCTTTGTAGCCATGATCGGCAAAAGCTTTTTGGAAGCAGCCATTGAGAAGCTCTACGCGAGATTTAATGATTTCAGGGAAACGAATCATGATGGGAACGCGGATGCCGCGGTCCAAAAGATCCTGAGTCAGCTCAAACAGGTCCACAGAGGGGCCGTTGGCTCCCATGGGAGTGACAGAGACATTGCCGGCTCCATTGATTCTGAAATAACCGTTGCCCCAGTTGTTGATCCCGTACAGCTCCGCGCTCTTTTCAGGACTCCAATTAGACATCTCTTTTGGCCCTCACTGCAGGTTGTGGAAAGGTCACCTTGTAGGTTAAGCTTTTTGAACAACCCTTTTTAGTTAGGGTCCTGGTGAAGGACCCCTAGTTCTTTGTTCGGGGTCCTTTTCGGTAAAAGAACCCAATTATTTAACGATCAAATTCAAAATTCTTCCGGCTTTATAAATCACCTTGTCGGGATTTTTTCCGTCCAAAACTGAGGAAACCGTGGAAACAGCTTTTGCCGCGGCCAGCGCCTCGTCTTCCGAAGCATTGGCTCCAATTTCGATCGTGCCGCGCATTTTTCCATTCACCTGCACGCCGATTGTCACAGTGTCATCAGCGACGAGGGTACTATCATATTTTGGCCATGGAGCCAAAGAGCAAAGTCCCTCTCCGCCCATTTTTTCCCACAATTCTTCTGCTAAGTGAGGAGCGAAAGGAGCTAGGATTTGAACCAGAGGTTTTAGAGCCTCTTCCGAGCGGCACTCCGCTCGGTAAAGTTCGTTTACAAGGATCATCATGGCGCTGATGGCGGTATTAAAGCCCATCGATTCGATGTCCTCTGTGACTTTTTTGATGGTTTTGTGAACTAATTTCTTAATGTCGTCAGGAGCGGCGTCACGGGTAGCGACATACTGCCCCTCATCAGTCACGATCAGGCGGGAAATGCGATCCAAGAAGCGTTTTACCCCGTCAATTCCTGTTGGTGCCCACGGTTTGTCTTTATCCACGGGGCCCATGAAGCTGATAAAGGTTCTCAGGGCGTCGGCGCCGTGGGACTTTGCAATATCCTCAGGGGAGATTACGTTCCCTCTGGATTTAGACATTTTTTCGCCGTCAGGCCCCAAGATCATCCCTTGGTGGGCTAATTTTTTAAAAGGCTCATCGTGAGTGACGAGGCCGCAGTCAAAAAGAACCTTCATCCAAAAGCGAGAGTAAAGCAAATGCCCTACCGTGTGCTCGGGGCCTCCAACGTAGAGATCCACTGGCATCCAATATTTCTCAGCTTCAGGACTGAAGGGAGCCTGGTTATTGTGAGGATCGATATATCTGAGGAAGTACCATGAAGATCCCGCGGCCCCTGGCATGGTGTCGGTTTCGCGGCGGCCTTCTTTGCCATCTTGGGATTTGTAGTGAACCCATTCTGCGTTGCGCGCCAAGGGGGCTTCACCAGTATCAGCGGGCTCATAGTCCGCGACCTCGGGAAGAACCACGGGAAGTTCATTGACGGGAACACCTCGAGAGCCGTCGGCAAAATGCACGATCGGGAACGGTTCACCCCAATAACGTTGACGGCTAAACAACCAGTCACGAAGTTTATATTGAACTTCGCGCACGCCCAGCTTTTGAGCTTCGAGGTGTGCAAGCATTTTTTTGATCGCGTCGGCCTTAGAAAGACCATTCAGGAAGTCAGAGTTAATTAAAGTTCCGTCGCCTTCAAAAGGAAGAGTCTCGCCCCCTTCCAGAACACGTTTCACGGGGATGTTAAATTTTGTCGCAAATTCGAAATCGCGAGAGTCGTGACCCGGAACGGCCATGATGGCTCCCGTGCCATAATCCATCAAAACATAGTCAGCAATCCAGATCTCAATTTTGTCGCCGGTGATCGGGTGAAGGGCATGAGCGCCAGTAAAGACACCAGTCTTTTCGGTTGTGGCTTTGCGATCTACTTCGGACTTTTTTGATGTTTCAAAAATATACTCTTCCACTGCCGAATGTTGGGGTTGAGAAGTAATTTTTTTAACTAAAGGATGCTCCGGAGCCATCACCATAAACGTGACACCGAATAAAGTGTCAGGGCGAGTGGTGAAAACCTCAAAGCTATCGGAATTGCCCGCTACTTTGAAGGTAACGCGAGCTCCTTCGCTTTTTCCAATCCAGTTTCTTTGTGCCTCTTTGGTTCGCTCCGGCCAGTCGACCTTGTCGAGATCATTTAACAAACGCTCTGCATAGTCTGTGATTTTTAGCATCCACTGCTTCATTGGAACGCGAATCACCGGATGACCGCCGCGTTCGGACTTCCCATCGATGACTTCATCGTTCGCGAGAACGGTTTTAAGAGCGGGACACCAGTTCACGGGGACTTCTTTTTGATAAGCCAGCCCGCGCTCATAGAGCTTCAAGAAGATAAATTGGGTCCATTTGTAGTAGTTCGGCTCACAGGTGGAGATTTCTCGACTCCAATCAAAGCTAAATCCGAAAGACTGCAAGGTTTTGCGAAAGCTTTCGATCGCTTTCTGAGTGGTGATAGCAGGATGAATTCCCGTTTGAATGGCAAATTGTTCTGCTGGCAAGCCGAAGGCGTCGTAGCCCATAGGGTGGAGAACGTTAAAGCCGTTCACACGTTTGTAGCGAGAAACAATGTCCCCAGGAGTGTAAGAAGCCATGTGGCCGATGTGCAGTCCAGATCCCGAAGGGTAGGGAAACATATCCAAGGCATAGTACTTCGGCTTCGAACTAGTTGTCTCAGCTTGAAACGCCTTTTGTTCAGCCCATTTTTTCTGCCACTTTGCTTCGATTTCGGTGAAGTTTAAACTCATACCACAACATCCTTCTTAGAACAAAAAACACCAGCTCTTTTAATAACGAACTTCCCCTTGAAGTTCAACGTCTATGAGCCCCCAACGCGGCTTCTCGTGAGCTGGAGCAAAGCCTAGTCTGGCAGTAGGTGAATCGACAGTCTGGGGTTTCCCTTAAGGCGAGGTCTAGCAAGGCCATAGGTTAGAAATCAGCCTAAATAAATTCCACAAATTAACCGATGAGAAGGGCTGAAGTTACACTGGTATGTAAGATGAGTTTTGAAGTCAGCAATAAACAACCAAAAAGTCGTCGAATTCTAGTAATTGACGATGATAAAGACAGCTTAGAGATTCTTTTAGAACCTCTGCGCTGGGAAGGCTATGATGCTCGAGGAGTGACCTCGGACACGGAAGCCCATAAGCTGATTGATTCTTGGATTCCTCATGTTGTCATTCTTGATTGGATGGCGCCGTCGATGGCGGGCCTTCGTATTCTTAAAGCTATCCGAGAAAGATTGGCTCACGTCTCTTGCGTTTTTGTCTCTGAAAACTCCAGTACGGAAGCGATTATTGAAGCCTTGGATGCGGGGGCGGACGACTATATTGTAAAACCCTTTGTTCCTCTGGAGCTTTTGGCGCGCATTCGCACCCAGCTTCGCATTCGCGATTTGCATGAACAGCTTCTTTTTGCCAATGAAAAGCTTAAAGAACTCGTGGATACCGACGATCTGACCGGCCTTTATAATATGCGTTCCTTGTATCAGCGTCTTGACTTCGAGATGGAGCGGGGGCGTCGTTTTCACCGTGACGTGTGTGTTGTCATGATGGATATGGACTATTTTAAAACCGTGAATGATGGCCATGATCATCTTTTTGGAAGTTATGTTCTATCGGAAGTGGGTAAGATCATTCGTGCGAATACTCGTAATATTGATATTCCCGCTCGTTATGGTGGGGATGAGTTCTTAGTTGTTTTGACGGAAACGAATCACGAAGGGGCGACCTATTTCTGTGAACGTTTGCGTGAGAACATTCAGAAGACGACTTTTAAGAATGGCGATGATCAGATCAAGCTGACAGCTTCTGTCGGTTTTGCGATCACGATTCCTGGAGAGAACATTAGCGCCAGAGAACTTGTGCGCCGTGCGGACCATGCTCTTTACGATGCTAAGAGGGGTGGGCGTAATAAGGTGTGCCACTACAAACCAGAGGCCGCTCCGGTTGTGGAACTTAAGACGGCAGCACAGAATCGCCGCAAGGCTGCAGGATAACTATTGACGAAATTGAGGGGATCAACGAAAACCCTCTTATATGACAGATTCAATCACAAATTTATCCGATAAGACGCGCAACCGAGCTGCTTGGATTTCGGCTGTTGCCAGTTTTCTGATTTTCGTTTTGAAAATTGGGGCTTACAAAATGACGGGTTCCACGGCGGTTCTGTCGGATGCCTTAGAAAGTATCGTTAATGTTATTGCTGCGGCCGTGGCTCTTTTTGTGATTCGTTTTGCTTCTCAGCCTGCGGACTCTGAACACCCCTATGGACATGGGAAGGCAGAAAACTTCTCTTCCGCTTTTGAAGGCGGTATGATCTTTTTTGCCGCGATCATGATTATTGGCGAGAGCTTGAAGGCTTTGATATACCAAGAACCCACTCAACAATTGGAAATAGGTCTTTTGATTGTGGGTGGAGCCGCGTTGCTAAATTTGGCCTTGGGTTTTTATTTAAAACATATTGGGAAAACTCATCACTCTGACGCTTTAAAGGCCAGCGGTGCCCACGTGATGTCTGATGTTTTGACGACGGCGGGCGTGATGGTGGGGCTGGGTTTGGTCTTGTTAACTGGAATTCAGTGGCTTGATCCGGTGATTGCGATTTTGGTGGGTCTTCAGTTGGCCTATTCTGGTTATAAGATTGTTCGTGAGTCCTTGGGGATCTTGATGGACGAGCAAGACGAAGAAGTTTTAGAAAATTTGGCGGCGTCCTTAAATAAAAATCGCCATCCTGGAATTATCGACATTCATCACTTGCGCACGATTCGCTCGGGTCGTTTTCACCATGTGGATGCGCATTTGGTGGTGCCAGAATATTGGGATATTTCTCATGTTCATGAGGTCGAACATACCTTTGAGGATGGCGTGGTTCGTGACTATAACTTTGATGGGGAGTTGGCTTTTCACTTAGACCCCTGTAAAAAATCCTACTGCTCGATCTGTGATGTGGAGAATTGTCCTATTCGTGTGGCCCCCTTTCAGGAAGCTCGTCCCTTTACGGTGAAAAGCTTGACCGAAGGCCCTCGTCCGACTAATCAAGGGGCCTATGACAATTCCGGTTCCGCGTAGACAAATTAATATAACTAAAGATTTACCTCATCAAAACGCCTACACCTTGGCTTTAAATGGAGAGTATTCCCATATCGCCTTTGATGAGCTTCGTGCACCTCACAACAAAGGAAAGTGGCGTTCTGATGTTTTTAAGGTGGATTCTTCGTGGCCCATGGATGTCGAGGTGGGAACCGGGAACGGAACTTATTTTGCTCATCATGCGCAAACTCATTCCCAGCGTCTTTTGGTGGGACTTGAGCTTAAGTATAAACCTTTGATTCAGTCCATTCGTCGTGCGGAAAAAGCGGGTTGCAAGAATGCGGCGATTGCTCGTTATCATGCCTTCAATATTGATGAGTTGTTTTCAGAGGGGGAAATTGACAATGTTTATATTCATTTCCCTGATCCATGGACTTCGCCTAAGAAACCGAAAAACCGCTTTGTTTGTAAGCAAAATCTTGAGATTTTGCATCGGCTACAAAAGCCGGGATCTTTTATCAACTTTAAAACGGATTCGCTTGAGTACTTCTTATGGGCCATGGATGAAATTCGCCAGTCCCCCTATAAGATTCTATTTGAGACTCAGGACCTGCACAATTCAGAGATGAAAACGCAGAACTTTGAAACAGCCTTCGAAAAGATCTTTCTTCGCGAAGGCATTAAAATCAATATGGTTCGTTTGCAAAAAGTTTAATTTTTTTGCCTATTTCAAAAAAAGAGGAACGACTTCAATAGCGATCAAAGCAATGATGATGATCTCTAAGAGTTGGTTCCTCTTTTCATTGGATTCACTCACATATAACCGCGAAATTTGCGCTAAATTTGCCAACTTCTGGTCGACGCTATCACGCCAGTCAGTAAAACGAAGTCGCTGTGAGGCGGCTCGGAAGATCTTGGCAAGATAGAAGTCGCCCACGACCTTCATGCTATTCTCGACACTTTCTACGGTGTCTGAAATGTCCAGATAGATTCGCGCCGCTTCTTTGGAAAGTCGGGTGTAATGGTTTTGGAAGATATTTGAACTTTTTTCTTCCAAAGAGGTGTAGAGATAAGTCAGCTTTTCGTCCAGCAAGTCGTCGTAGTAGCGCATCTCCAATAGCTGACACAAAGAGAACTCAATAACGTCGACAATATCCAAAGATCCTGAGGGCTCGATAATAAGGGCCGAGTTCCAGTCAATCACAGCCAAATCATCTTGGCTGTACTGGAAGGTGCTATCATAGATTGTCTTTTTGATTTGTTCAGACAAGGTTGCATTATTTTCAGAAAGAATCAGGCGAAAGACATCGTGAAGTTCAAAAACTTTCATCGCATTTTTTTCACAACCATCAATCTTTCGGAAGAAATAGCACGCATAGTCTTCATAGGTTTCCCAGTCGATACTTTTCAGGCGCTCTGGTCCCATGCCGCTCACGATTTGTTCGACTCGTTTTTTTGCCAGGGCATGAAGATTGGCGTCGTTCTCTAAGAAATTCCCCAGCTCCACCAATCTGTTCCAATCCATTTTTTCGGGAATCTCAAAGGACAGGGTCAGTGAAAGGGCGCCGAAGTGCCAGATCTTGGCTGTGACTTCAAGATCCAGCGGATGCCCCAGAGCATCGTACTTCGAGTTTTCTATGGTTAACGACAAGGGTGCATTGTTGATAATCATAGCTTTAGAACTGCGATTCAGACGGAATCGCTGTGCGGAGGTGGAAGCCTCAAAAAGCCCCTGAACCTTTTCAAGGTCCACGTCTTTACCAATATCAAAAACACGATAAATGAGAATACGTCCGTTCATCAGTAAGTCCTTATTTTTATAAGAATACTCTCGATTGAAGGGGCTTGTCAGGGGATGGTTATCAAAGGTCCAGGGTCAAAAGGCATTCATCGAGAACTGGAGATGGGTTTATAATGGCAGTTGGAGGTCACTATGTTGATGGCAATTCTCATCTCATGGGGAGCTTTCGCGGCGATACCCTCCGAGCGCGGACCCTCGGAATATCTGGCTCCAACAGAAACCCTGACAGTTCTAAAAGGTCGGGTGTCTCTTTGTACGCTGGAGAGCCCTCAAGGGGGGCGTCGAGGTCTGTCTTTTATCCAACTGGGAAAAGGGCCTTGTCCACAGGCTGTCCGAACACCCGTGGGATGGGATCGGCCGGAAGAGGAGCCGGTGTCTCCAGGTATTCCTTTTCGTGGGCGAGGTCTTTGATCGGTGACGGTTGTGCGATCACCAATAGGTCGCATCGACAGTCACATCCCCCAAAACTTGGGTCTGGCAACTGATACGCATTTCGGCGGGGATATTATTTTTTTCCTTTAGAAAGACTTCCGTTTCATTTTCTCTCGAAAGATTGTCGGCCCCCTTGGTGATCACGATTTTGCACTTTCCACACACCCCATCCCCATCACAACTTGAGGCCACGGGAAGACCCGCATCAAGGAGAGACTTCATCAAATTTGCCCCCACGGGGACTTCAAAGGGTGGACGATTTTTTTTAAATGAGATCCAAGGCATGACCTATTGTAGCTGACGCAGTCCAAAACGTGCAAAGAAGTAATGAAAACAGCCTTGTTTGTTGGTAGCCTTGGTTTCGTATATCCGTCGCTATTTATGAGGTAATCTATGACTCAAGATCAAAAAGTAGAAAATGTGATTATCATTGGCTCTGGCCCTGCGGGTTTGACGTCCGCAATTTATACGTCTCGGGCAAACTTAGAGCCCTTGATGATCGAGGGAGAAGAGGCTGGCGGTCAGTTGATGACAACAACAGAAGTTGAAAACTTTCCGGGTTTTGAACATGGCATTACCGGACCAGATCTTATCGCTGTGATGAGAAAACAAGCAGAGAGATTTGGAACGCGTTTCATCACACGCAATGTGACGAAAGTGGATTTTTCTCAACGCCCCTTCAAAGTGTGGGTGAGTGATAAACTTTATTTGGCAAAATCGATTATTATTTCGACAGGCGCCAGCGCGAAGTACCTTGGGCTGCCTTCTGAGAAAATCTATTCCAATCGTGGGGTTTCTGCTTGTGCAACTTGTGATGGTGCGTTCTTCCGCAATCAGGAAATTGGGGTTGTCGGTGGCGGTGATACCGCGATGGAAGAAGCTCAATTTCTGACTCGTTTTGCAAGCAAGGTTTATCTCATTCACAGACGTGATTCTTTCCGTGCTTCTAAAATCATGGTTGAACGTGTATTGAAAAATCCGAAAATCGAAGTTCTTTGGAACACTGAAGTTCAAGAGGTTTTGGGCGACGGAAAAAGTATGACTGGAGCGAAATTGAAGAATATCGCCGAAGGATCTGTCAAAGAACTTCCGATCACAGGCCTATTCCTAGCCATTGGCCATAAGCCGAATACAGACCTGTTTAAAGGAATGTTGGATATGAATGAGACAGGCTATTTGATCACTCAGCCAAATACCACATATACTAATATCCCTGGGGTGTTTGCCGCAGGCGATGTGCAAGATCACGTTTATCGCCAGGCAATCACGGCGGCAGGAACTGGTTGTATGGCGGCGATCGACGCTGAAAGATGGCTTGAAGCACAAGCTTCTCACTAAGGAATGTATGAAGGATAAAAGAATCAATACCAAGGATTTGGTCGATAAAATTGAAAAGATGACGAAGGCCCGCATTGCGAGCCAGGACGTTGTCTCGCTGGATCAATTTCGTGAAGCAAAAAAGAAGCTCGATCCTAAGATGATTCTTGTCATTGAAGATGATGAGACCATGAGATTGGCGATGAAGAGAATTCTTGAGAGTGAAGGCTACGTGACGAAGTTGGCGGCTGATGGCACGGAGTTATCAACGGCTTTAGATGATCATCCCGTAGATTTGATTTTGATGGATGTGGGGCTTCCTTGGGTGAACGGTTTTGAATTGGCACAGCTTCTTAAAGAGCACAAGGACCTAAAAAAGATTCCCTTGGTTTTTGTTTCAGGGAAGGCTTCTGAAGAAGATATGAAGAAGGCTTTTGAGATTGGGGCTGATGATTATATTAAGAAGCCGTTTGATGTCGAAAAGCTTAAGAAAACAGTTCAGACTCTTTTGAAGTTGAACGAATAGTTTTTTATAAAAGAGAAGTGATGAACGGCCCTCGCAGGTTTCCTGCGGGGGCTTTTTTATGGACCAAGGTAGTGCTCCATATCGAGATTTCAAGACCCCTTCCATACTTTCCCAATACTTCTCAAAGAAAATCAGAGCTGACTCCGATTTTATTGGGTAAAATGGAAAACTCATGGCACGTCGATCCGCGATAATTTTATTCATTATTTTAGGCGCCTTTGTCGCATTATACCTCGGTCAATCACGAGATCGAAACTCAGTACTTAAAATTGTAGATTCTTCGACGGAGGCCTCGCTAAGTCAGATTTCTCAAGACTCTTCAGCGAAGACTCAAGTCACGGAAGGGGCCTCTTCGGCAACAGTTGAGACCATGAAAGCACGCGATCCACGAAGCCCCAAGTCGGTCCGTGAGGGAAGCCCTCTTGTTGATATCAAAGAAGCCAAGCTGGAAGCTGTGTCCCTATTTGCCGATACCAATTGGAAGATTTGGCCAGGAGTCCAAGCAATATCCTCTAAAGGCACGGCCCCTTCATCGGGAATCTTGGCTAAGGTGAATGGCTATTACCTTGTTAAAACTGAAGAGGTGAATGACTTTAGGAGTTTTTCATCTCAACGTCCGCTGGTTGTGGTCGACTCAAGACTTGAGATTGCGGGTGTGGTGACAGGTGTTTTTTCGGTCGTTCTAAAAGAGGGTGTCTCATCGGATCTCTTAAAGAATGCATCGGGACTTAAGATCGTTAACGAGTTTCCGGATATTCGTACTTACTATGTAACTTCTTCCTATGAGCCCTTTGATCTTCAGACTTTTCAGGAGGCATTGAAGGCGGAGGCAGAGATTGAGCAAGTGCGAATAGAAATTTTGAGTCGGCAGTATGAAAAGTATTAATGGGTCCCGCCGAGCTCTGATTGCACTTTTTGTGATGAGTCTTGTCACAGGGATCTTCTTTACCAATTGTGCAAAGAATGGATTTACAGCATCAAATCCGGAACAAAACGGGGAGGGTGAGGATCCCTTTTTGGCGATAGCCTGGCACATTCACAACACATCACAAAAAGTATTTGCATTGGATTCGGGAGTTGCCGGAGTTGATTTGAATCTCTTAAAAACTTGGCAAAGTGGTATCTTCGGAGACGGAATTAAAATTCTTATTTCTGACGATGGAGTCGAAAACACCCACGAAGACCTGCAGGTCAATCATTTAAAAACGGCTGTTTCCAAAGATTATTCGATTCCATCTTACTCAATAACAAGTGCCGCTCCAATAGCCTCCGATGATAATCATGGAACAGCGGTGGCTGGCTTGATTGCGGCGGCAGCCTCTAACGGAGTGGGAACCAAGGGAGTGGCGCCCAAGTCGTCCATTGCCTCTGCGAACTTCCTTTCTTCGACCGTCACGCAAACAGAGGCCTTCTTGGTAGATCAGGCGGGGGGCGACTTCGATATCTTTAATATGAGCTGGGGTTCGACTCAAAATAGTTTGATCGCAGCGGTGCCTTCGTTTCATGCGAAAATGCGTGCGGGAGTTCTTAATTTGCGCTCGGGAAAGGGCGCTATCTATATCAAGTCTGCGGGCAATGATTATCACGTTTATTGTCGGGGCTCGAAATCAACTTACTGCGTGGGAAATTCGAATTTTGATTCTGACAACACGACCCCCTACACGATAATGACAGCCGCGCTGAATGCGTCGGGATATGCGGCTTCGTATTCTTCGATGGGATCGAATCTTTGGATATCTTCTTTTGGGGGAGAGTTTGGTGATGACTCTCCAGCGATGGTTACGACAGATCGTATGGGATGTAGCAAAGGATTTTCCAATTCCTCTGTTGGTGGGAGTCTGGCTTTTGAACGGGGCGGTTTAGGTAATGCCGGATGCAACTATAGTGTGACTTTCAATGGAACTTCTGCGGCGGCTCCGGTTTTGAGCGGCGCGATCGCTTTGATTTTAGAAGCCAATCCCCAATTAACTTGGCGAGATGTAAAATACATTTTGGCAAAAACAGCAGTGCCTATCGATTACACGACCTCAGGGACACTGACTCATCCCGAGGGAGAAGAAATTCCCGCGGGTGCTATTTGGGAACGAGCTTGGATTGAAAATAGTGCCGGTTTCAAATTTCATAACTGGTATGGCTTTGGAAGAATTGACGTTGATGCGGCCGTGGCCTTGGCCAAAGACTATACCTTTTCTTTCGGAAATTTTGTGGAGACCAATTGGGCCGACGAACGAAGTGGATTGAGTCTTGCGATACCTGACAATAGCGCCACAGGCATCTCGGATGTGATGGCTATCGGGACAGATCTTAAAATTGAATCCGTGCAACTCAAGGTGTGGATCACCCATACAAACGTGGCGAATCTGAGTTTGGAGCTGACGTCCCCATCGGGAACAAAAAGCATTCTTATCAATATGAATAATTCACTCAGCAACTTAGCAAACTATCAGGGCGAAGTTTTTTTGAGTAACGCTTTTTATCAAGAAAGCTCTCAAGGAGCTTGGACCTTGAAGGTTGTTGATGGCAAGGGAACTCACACGGGCACATTGACCCGTTGGAGTTTAAGTTTTACTGGTAGCAACTAGTCTTTTATTTAGTCAAAGAAACGGATTCTGATCCAACGACCATCGAAGAAATGCATTTTGTGTCGGCCCCATAATTATAGAATGGAAGGCTCCCAGATCGAGTCAGAACTTCTGAGTTTGTTACTCCAATTTTTGCCGCGTTGTAGGTGAACTTTTCAATGGCATAGTTGACCGCAGTGGTTGCATTGGAAATGGCTGTTGCAACATACAATGAATTGGTTTCTTCATCGAGAGTCATGGCGGAGATGCCAAAAAGAAGATACGGATAGACCGTGGGGTATTGATTGGCGTCGTAAATGGTCTGATCGTTACTGATGGCCCCCGTAGTTTCATCAAAGTCATAAGCATGGATGCTATTGATATTTGCAGAGGCTATGGTGTTACCAGCATAAGCCACGATCAACTTGCCGTGGGTACGATCAAACACCAAAGCAGTCGCGTACGTCGTTGCGGCCGGGGCCGCAACTCCGGATGAGCAACTTCCGGAGGCGCCAGATCCAGGAACGCTGATCAGTCGATTGTTGGGCGAGGCCGCTGCATTGGCGGTGATGATGTATCCATTATTAGAGACTGCGATATTAGTATAAAGAGCATTGGACGTTCCGCAAGTGGCACCCAAGTTGTTATTGACGTGCGGAGACGCTTGTCGAATTCCCGAAGCATTAAGTTTTTCAATAAACCCAGTGCGAATCAGAAGAAGACCCCCGTCAGAACTTTTTTGCATAGCTTGAGGAGCTGTTGCCAGAATTGTTGAGATGGCGGGATTGGTTCCAAAGACATTTCTGATTCCGCCTTGTTTCGGAAGAACTTCAATGCCTCCTTTGGTGCCGTTACGTACGAAAACCAAGAGGTTGTGTGCGTCCCATTCGACCAGAGAAAGGGGCGTGTCCCCGGCCGCTGCGGGAGCGGCATAATAGTCGGCAATAATGCCTTCACGAATTCCCGTGGTGGTATTTACCTTGAATATCAGATTGGAAGCGGTGGTGGCGTTGAAAGTTGTTATTCCAGATCCTGAGTAACACTGTCCGCTGGCGACATAGAGTCGACGAGTGGGAGCGTCAGGTGTTGATGGGGACTCTGCTGGTGGATTGCTCGAACTTCCTTCGCCGTCTTTTCCGGTCTCTTGGACCTGCGGCTGACAAGAGGTGAGAAATGCCATCATGGATATTAAGAACACAAAGTACTTCACTGTACTCATAAATTTATCTCCTCACGCGCTTCATAATAAGATATCGGTGAGGTGTTAAGGTTTCTTAACTTAAATTTGAGAAATCTGGAG
>JANJTG010000301.1 GCA_024711265.1 Bdellovibrio sp.
GGAAGAAATTATCCTGATATTTACACTTTGAAAAACTAAGTTCTTAAGGCCATCGCGTGATAACCAGTTCAAGTTTGAACCAAGTTCTCAACCGATGGCTTCTTTTTTTCGTTCCACTCACATTTATGATCATCACTCCCTGGCACCTCAGCGAAACAGCGCTGTGGACAGGCTATGGAAAACACCTTTGGAGTGATTGGCATTTTCTTTATCAAGACACCGTCAGCGTGCTTCCCACCGACAACAATGTCACCAGCGCTTGGCTACTTTCCCTGATCTATTTTGGATTTTATCGATGGGGGGATCTGTTTGCGGTCGCTCACCTCCACCACCTTGTGCTTTTGCTTGTTTTGGGCGTCCTTTATTCAAAGACGATCTTCAAGAATAAATGGCCCTGGACTTTGGGGGAGCGCGCCACCATCTATCTGACGTGGCTTGGAAGTGGAGCTTACTTTTCGCCTCGCCCCGCCCTCTTTGCATTTTTGCCGTTTATTCTCTCCTTTCTTATTTTAGACAAACGGTCTTCCATAAGGGCGGATCTCACCCGCCGGGACTGGTCGTCCTTGATTCTTTTGCAAATCCTCTGGGTGAATTTGCATGGCAGTTTTGTTCTTTTACCCCTCATGACAGGTTGGGTGCTTCTTTCTCAGCGACCGCAGTTTCAATGGCAGAACCTCGTAGGCTTCGCCGGCCTTCTTTTTGCGACTTTAATAAACCCCTTCGGCTTTAAAATTTATCCCTATGTTTTTAAAACCAAAGAGTTCAGCGAACTTCTTGGGATCTCGGAATGGATTTCGGTGTTGTCTTGGGACTATCCCACGCAGCTTGTTGGTTACTGGCTGCTTTTTTTGGGCGTGATTTATCTCGCTTTTT
This sequence comes from Bdellovibrio sp., assembly GCA_024711265.1. GTDB lineage: Bacteria > Bdellovibrionota > Bdellovibrionia > Bdellovibrionales > Bdellovibrionaceae > Bdellovibrio. The sequence goes on from JANJTG010000301.1 coordinate 874, forward strand.
TTTCTCGCTTCAAGAACTCCGGCATACTCCGCTCCGCCTTCACGCCCCTGATACTTCTGCCCCTCGCAGGGGGGCTTCGTCTGAGCGTTTTTGCGTTTTTTGCGCTGCCAGTTTTTCTGTCTCACTGGACAACCTTGTATGCTCCGCGACCCGCGAAAGAAGCCCCCTCACGCCCATGGGCCGCATTGGCGGCTATTTTGGTCATCGCTTTTATCATGATTCGATTTTCACCTTATTTTAAGGAAACCCATCGCTTCGATGAGGCCAGCATCTTTGGAATTTCAAACTACATTGAGGACTCAAAACAAGCTCAATGCCCGATCCTCAATGATCTGAACCTGGGGCACTTTCTTTTTCTAAAGACCTCCAATCCCTTGCTCATGGACGGGCGAATCACGCCGTACACCCAAGGGGCGCTTACGACCTATCTTTCATTTATGAATGGGACCGCGGTCGATTCTTTGATTTCAGCAACGAAACCTTGCTTTGTGGTCTTATCACAAAGTCGATCTTCAAATTTGATTGAAAAAATACAGAGGGAGTATCGGTTTAAAACCGTTTTCTCAGAGAACGGATACGTTCTTTTGCAGAGTCAAAACCCTTAAGAAACTGCGACATTCACTAGAAAAAGAATAACGACGCAAAAGGCATAAAGAAACACAAGTTGTTTGGGCATGCTGAGGATCTCCTAAAGCCCAATCTAAGCAGTCTTAGGACCTTCGTCAATAGCCGGGCCCAACGAAGGTCCATAAATATTCTTTTTCAATTCCTGACTCAATTTCAAATCTCAGGACTGACTATTTAATGAACGATTTCCCTTAAAACTCGAATGAAACCTGTCTAAAGGTCCTGGTGAAAAGAATTTCAACAGTGGGATCGTCAAAAGAGGGTTTTTCTCTCGAGAGTCTCATTTTGAGACTGCTTTTTCCCCCGTCATTTTCTGGCCCGTCCTCTAAAGAGAATCCCAAAATTAGCCGATATCGTGTTTAAGGGGGAACATCTATGAAGAAGTTCAGTAACTTTTCTAAGAAACTATTGAAAAATCAATCAGGTCAAGGTGCTACCGAGTACATCTTGTTATTGGTTGTCGTGGTTGCGTTGGTAATCATGTTTAAGAGCCAAATTCAAAGCACTGTCAGCTCTAAAATTCAAGAGCTACAAGGAATGATTGGTTCCGTAAGCCAATAGTATCGGCTTCTCCGATTTGGAGGTTCGATGACCATAGAGTACGTCCTGTTGCTTTTTGCGGTGTTTTTTTTCGGACTGAAAGCTTTTATGTCAGCTCCGGCAAAAGCGTTTAAAGAGTCTGGTCCCAGATTAGGGGCGCGGATTGAGCAACAATTGGCAACAGGCGATGGTTTCAAACCTATTGGGGGCAATCACATTGGCTGGGAGGAAGACAAATGAAACCCGTTATTTCCAATAACAAGGGTCAATTTGTCATCGAAACCGTCCTGATGATGGTTGTAACCATTGGATTTTTTCTGTGGGGCACAAATCAACTTCGTGAAGGGAAATTCTTAGCGAAGATGATCGGCGGCCCCTGGCAGAAAGTGGCTGGCATGATTGAAGCGGGCGTTTGGGAAACTCCCGATAAAGCGCGCAAGCTTCATCCTAACCAAATCGAACGATCCGTGACAGTGGATCCCAATCATTAACTTTGGGGAGATATGAAAACTTTGAGAGGATCATATAAGCCGTTAAAAAATTCTCGTGGAATGATTTCCACAGAGTTTATTTTTGCGCTCGTCTTGTGCGCAGGCTTATGTATTATCCTGTTCTCTTTGAATTTCACTCTCACCATGGCCGAAGTGGCCCAGTATATCGCCTTTTCATCGGCCCGTGCCCATGCTGCAGGCCATGTAGATCAGGATAAGCAAGAACAACTTGCTAAAGATAAATACAAAGAACTGGTTAATAACCCCATCTTAAAACCTCTTTTTAATAGTTCCGCCGGTGGTGGTTGGTTCAAACTCTCGGATGATATTGATGTTCGCGGAGGCGGTCCGAACGGTCGGAACTTTGATGAAGACTATCCGGCAACGGCAGATCGCGCACCTCAAGTGGGCGTTCGTTTTGACTTTCAACCTAAAATTCTAAATTTGAAAATTGCCTTTTTAGGCTCTACCAGTGAAGACGGCGAAGGATTTTCAGCCAAAATCACCGGATTTCTCATTCGGGAACCCACCCAGAAAGAATGTTGGGAGCTGCAGGTAAAACCTCGCTACACAAATATTCTCAATCTTGAATCCGGGCGTTTTAAGCTGCTTGGCTCGGGCGGTGAAAATAAGTATGTACCGATGGAGGACAACGGATGTTAAAAAAACAGAAGTCCTCTATTTTAAATAACGAAAAAGGAATGGCGGTCTTTGAAATGATCCCCATTCTGGTCGTGATCGTTTTATTCGTGAATTTTTCCTTGGGATTTTTTGGTGCCATTCATACCGGTATCTTAAATTCCATCGCGTCCCGCAACTATGCCTTTGAAACCTTTAATAACAGATCCAATCTTAATTACTTTCGCAACAAGGGCCAAGTGGACTTAAGTTATCAATACGCCACGATTGGAATGCGCGTTCACGGAACCAACTCAGAAAAAAGCGTAGGGAAAAGTGGCAATCCTCCTTGGACCGCGACATCCCGTTTGATTGATTTTATGAGCTTTGAAAAGAGAGCCGCAGACCAGGTAGGAACCGACAAGGGAACCCACCAAAAAGTGCGGGAAGTTCCTGACGGAAGAAACACCACTGTGGGTGTGAATCCCATCTGGATTAAAACAGCTTATGGTATTTGCCTCAACGCGAAGTGTGGAACTTAGAAAGAAGTAGGACTTTATGGGATCTAACGAGACAAGAAATCTATGGCTTTCGATTGCAGCAGGGGTCTTTGCGACTTTCTTGCTGTACAGCTATTCCCAGGAAAAGAAGGCCGAATATGACAAACGTTTTGGTTCCACAAAACGAGTCGTGGTTGCTAAAGAAGACATCGCCGAGATGCAAACAATCTACGACACAATGGTTGAGACCAAAGAGATGCCCGCGGATTTTATTCAACCAGACTCCATCACGATTCCTGATGAAATCATCGGAAACGTGGCGGCCGTGCCTATTCGCAAAGGTCAGATGATCGTCAAAAACAATCTCCTTACTCCAGGTCCCGACACGGGAATCGCTTTGCAGGTTGCCCCCAGCAAACGCGCGGTGACCATCCCCGTAGATGAAGTGCGGGGGGTTGCAAAACTTATTCGCCCTGGAGACCGCGTGGATATCTTTGCCGCCGTTGATACCGGAAAAGGGGTCAATCAACGTCGTGAAGTTTTCACAATGCTCTCGGATGTTGTTGTGTTGGCGACAGGGGTCAGTGTTGTTAATAATATTCCCCGTATGTTTGAGCTCGACTCAACAGGGAAAAATCTAACGCAAATTGCCCTGACCGGGGATACGAAGTACACCACGATCACAGTTGAAGCGACTCCCAAAGAAGCTCAAGATCTTTTCTATATTCTTTCGACAGCTCCGGGAAATCTTTTCTTCGCGTTGAGAAATCCCAGCGACAGAACTGTTCCGCCTCGTTTACCAAGTTCAACATCAGATTCTGTTTTAGGAAAACCTGTGGTCTCTTTGGATGGGTCTCCTGCTGCGCCAGCCGCGGCCGCGCCGATTGTGATGCCACCAACCAGACCCGGTTATGCGCCACCAGTACAGCAAAGAGCTCCGGCGCCGCCATCGCAACAGCCTCGTGGCAACGGATTTCAAACTTTGTAAATGGGTCACTCAGGGGGAATGGGTATGAAACAACATTTTATTTTAGCAGGACTACTCCTCAGCCTTTCTTGTGGACACATTGCCATGGCCCAGGAAGAACTTGTGGCTGAACCCTCCTCTGTAACACCAGATGAAGGCACCGGCGTTTATCGTTCTCGCAAGTTCATCAATTTGACTTTGGGAATTGAGCAAGACGAAAAGCTGCCGCCTCTTCCTGAAAGCATTGAATTTAAGGGCGACTTCCGTCGCATTGTCACCGCCGCTTATGCAAAAGACCTGAATATCATGCGCTTCACACCTCGCGCGGAGGGTTTTGCCACCCTGACTATTCATGACAAACGCAACGGCAAAGTTGTAGCGGAATTCCGCATTGACGTGAAGAAGAGCAAGCTTGATAAAGTGGTCCGCGAGATGCGCGCTCTTTTAGGTGACATCGAAGGCATCAACATCAAGATTGTGAACAATAAAGTCGTTGTGGATGGTCAGATCCTTTTGCCCAAGGATCTCGCTCGAATCTTCAACGTGGTAAAACAGTTTGGAGACCAGGCCTCGTCCCTTGTGACATTGAGTCCTCTGGCGCAAAAGAAGATTGCCGAGTTTATCGCTCGCGATATCAACAATCCCGAAATCGAAGTCCGCGCCGTGAATGATAAAATCATTTTGCAAGGCTGGGCCAATAGTGAAGAAGAATCCAAGCGCGCCGAAATCATTGCAAAAACCTATCTTCCCGACATCGTGATTGACGCTGCGGAAGACGGCGGACCTATTAAAAAAAGAAGACCTTTAAACGACGGGGTCATCAACTTAATTCAAATTAAGGAAGCAGCCCCTAAACCACCAGCAAAAATGATTCAATTGGTGGTTCACTATGTAGAGCTTGCCAAAGACTATTCAAAGGCTTTTAAGTTCCAATTCACTCCCGAATTGGGAGACAACTCGCAACTCACTTTCCAAACCGGCGGCGACAGTCCCGGCGGCGTGGTGAGCACGATCACGGGAACTGTTTCCAACCTTTTGCCGAAATTGAACTGGGCAAAACAACATGGTCATGCGCGAGTTCTAGAAAGCACCAGTTTGATTGTTGAAGACGGAAAAAAAGGGGAAATCAAACAAGTAACAGACCAACCTTATCCCGTCATCGGAAAAGATGGCACTCAAGGAACCGCCTTTGCTTCTGTCGGTATTGTCACGGCCATCACGCCAACGCTTTTGGGTGAAAAGTCCGGCAGTGTTCAAATGGATATGAACTTTGAAGTCAGCAGCTTGCTTGGGAATACGCCCCTCGGCGCCCCCATTGTGAGTAAAAACCAAATGTCGAGTTCCGTGACCATTCGCGATCGTCAAAGTGCTGCGGTTGGGGGTTTGATCCGCAACTCAACTTCAACAGGGTACAATCGTCCTGCCGGACAAAAGAACCCCATTATCAGCTTGTATGCATCGAAAGACTTCATCAAACAACAAAGCCAGTTTGTGGTCTTTGTGACTCCCATTGTGAAGACTTCTGCCAGCTCGGGAGCCGAGCAAATTAAGAAGAAGTTCCGTTTACGCGACTAAAATCTCGTAAACGGACCTCCCCTTCCAGCCGATAAAGGAAATGGAGGTCTGCATTGGCTATTAATCCGAATTGTAATCTCATCGCGGTAGTGGGCGGTAAAGGCGGCGTTGGTAAGAGCGTCTTTGCGGCTAACTTTGCTTGTACTCTCATGACAGAACTGCGTGCGCAAGTGCTCCTCATTGATGCCGATGGAAAAAGCGTCGGCGATCAAAACGTCATTATGGGGATTAAACCTCAAAAAACTCTGAAAGAACTCGCAAACTTCCAAGGCTCTTTAAATTCACAACCAATGAACTCACTGGTCACGATGCACCAGTCCGGCCTTGCTTATCTTGGCGCGGTTCGAGGCCCTGAAGAATCCTTGAATATTTCTCCGGATCTTTTAGGAAAACTTTTAGAGTTTTTCAGTCGCGCTTTCAAGTTCATCGTTGTCGACGTAGGAACGGATTTGGGTCCCGCTCAGATGGCGGTTCTTCAGGAAGCCACGGCCATCATGATCGTAACCAGCCCTGAAGTTTTGGTGGTGACTCAAACTCAACGTTTAATCAACGAACTTCTTTCGGCGACTTTTCCCAAGGACATGTTTCAGTTGGTCATCAACAAGGCGTCTCCCACGGGTTTGTCACCTCAAACCATTTCGAATCAATTACAACTTCCATTTTTAGGAATTATTCCGCAGGACGAAGCCACATCTATGATGGCGCTGCAAAAGTACACGCCTTTTGTTCTAGCCGCTCCCAAAGCGCCCGTGACAGCAGCTTACTATGATGTGGCAAGAAAGCTGACTGGCGGAGTGCTGCAAAGACTGAAAACTCTTTCTCGCCCCAAGCCTGCGGCCCCTGCCGCAGATCCCGCAGCCAGTGGCAATGCCGCTCTTCCTGTGGCTGGGATGGACGCGCGAACTCTACTTAAAATTCGCGTACACAATGAGTTGATCCGCACCGTGGATCTTAAGAAGCTTTTGGTCGACACCAAACAAGATGAAAGCAAAGAAAAAGAAGTTCGCGAAAAAACCAAAAGAGAAATTACTTTGATCGTGGATCGCGAAGCTCCAGATACTGCTCGTGAAGAGCGTTCGAAAATTATCAAAGAAGTTCTGGAAGAAGCCTTGGGTTTGGGTCCTCTCGAAGATCTTCTTGCAGATTCGGATGTTTCAGAGATCATGGTCAATGGCTTTAAGAAAATCTTCATCGAAAAAAGTGGTAAAGTTCAGCTCAGTCCAGTGACATTTACATCCAATGATCATCTTCGTCGTATCATTGAGCGAATTGTGACGCCCCTCGGACGTCAGATTAATGATTCTACTCCGTACGTGGATGCTCGTTTAAAAGACGGCTCGCGTGTGAATGCGGTCATCGAGCCCCTGGCGATTGATGGCCCCGCGTTGACGATTCGTAAGTTTAAAAAAGGTGGCATCACACCTGAAAAATATATCAACTACGGAAGCGTTACCAAAAACATGATCGACTTCTTGCGTATTTGCGTTGAGAACGGACTTAACGTTGTGATCTCCGGCGGTACCGGATCTGGTAAAACCTCACTGTTGAATATGCTTTCTACCTTTATTCCTTCCAACGAGCGTGTCATCACTGTAGAGGATGCGGCCGAGTTGCAACTGCAACAAGAGCACGTCGTACGACTTGAAACACGTCCGCCTTCTATGGAAGGAAATAATGCCGTGAGCATTCGAGATCTTATTAAAAATGCTCTGCGTATGCGTCCTGACCGCATCATCGTGGGTGAGTGCCGTGACGGCGCCGCCCTGGATATGCTGCAGGCGATGAACACAGGTCACGATGGCTCAATGACAACGACTCACGCCAACAGTCCTCGTGAGTGTATCGCGCGTCTGGAAACACTTTGTATGATGTCAGGAATGGAACTTCCTGTGCGTGCCATTCGCGAACAGATTTCAGGAGCCGTGAATTTGATTGTTCAGATTTCTCGTCTTTCTGATGGAAGTCGTAAAATCTTAAGCATCACTGAAGTCGCAGGCATGCAAGGCGATGTTGTGACTTTGGCGGAAATCTTCCGCTTTAAAGAAACCGGCTATGATAAAAACAGAAAGATTCAGGGGGTTTTCCAAGCAACGGGAACAATTCCTAGTTTCATTCAAAAACTCAGCGATAAAGGCGTGGTCATTCCTCGAGAGATCTTCGCCAATGATCCAAATACCAACTCACCCGGAACGCCTGCGGCAGGGGCAAAACCTCCTATCGCAGCCGCCATGCCCAAAATGCCTGGCGTAGCACCGGTGAAGAAGTCGGGGTAAGACATGAGCTTTCTGTTTAATGAATGGGTCATGATTCCTCTTTTTGGTATCTGCGTTTTCGTTCTGGTCATCCTTTGGGCTGACAAGGCGATTGCATGGCTTCATAAGAGAAGCCTTGGACAAAGAGATGAGGTCATCAAGATTCTTCGTTTGATGGGAATGGATATCAATGAAAAGAAGATCACAACTCTGATCCTGTTGATGAGTTTTGGCGTCGGCGCCCTCGCCTTTTTGGCATTTTGGCCGAACGTGCTTTTGGGATTCTTCTTTGGCGCCTCCATCACTGTCGCCGGATGGCAGCTTCCACTGCTTCTAGTTCGAATGATTTACGAGCAACGTTGCACCAAGTTTGTCGATCAAATGGTGGACGGCTTAACCATTATGGCCAATGGAATCAAAGCGGGTTCCAACCCACAAGAGTCCATGAAGCGTGTGGTGGAGATCATGGGAAATCCGATCAGCCAAGAGTTCTCGCAGGTGCTTTATCAAATGCAAGTTGGTGATAGTTTTGAGAGTGCACTCAACGATTTAGGCAATCGCATTCCACGTCCTGACGTACAAATGTTCGTAACCTCTATCAACATCTTGAAAGAAACCGGCGGTAACTTGGCCGAAACTTTCCAGACTATCGTCATAACGATTCGCGAAAGACAAAAGGTAGAGAAAAAAATTCAAGCTCTGACCGCTCAGGGTCTTATGCAGGGAATTATCGTCACTATGATTCCGTTTATCCTCATGGGCGTTTTCTTTATGGTGGATCCCGCATTCATCAAGCCCATGTTTAACACAACCTTAGGTCTAGTGTTGTTGTTCGTGATGCTTGGCCTTCAAATAATCGGTGGCGTAATAATTAAAAAGATTGTTACCATTAAAGTGTAGTTTGTCAGTTTCAAGGAAGAGGTATTGATAATGAAGAAAGCAATTTTGGCGTTCGCTTTTCTTTTTTCAGCACAAGCTTTTGCTCTTGTGGATATGAAAAATGCCAACTACTCAAATACATGGATTGACATGGATGTTCCTGGAAGTGGTTACGATCTTAAGATCGTGCGCACTTACAACAGTCGTTCTCTTTTCAATGGAATGTTCGGATTCGGATGGTGTTCTGATTTCGAGACCTCCATGGAAGTCAATGCCGAGGGAAATATCAAGGTAAAAGAGTGTGGTGGTGGTTTGGAAGTGACGTTCTCTCCCCGTGAGGTGACTCGCAAAGAGGTGGAAGGAACAATTACTCAGATCGTCAACAAGATGAAAGCTGAAAAGAAGGTGGGATTGACAGAGGCTTACCTTAACAATCTTAAGACTCAACTTCTTGAGGATGACAGCCTCCGCTCTGAATACGCTTCGCAATACGGAATTTCAGTTCCGGTCCGTGAAGGCACAAAGTTTTATGCCAATGGCCGCGAGGTTGAACATTTTATCTTCAACAAAACTTACTACACTCGCAATCTTCCCGATGGCAGCGCTCAACGCTTCAGCCCTCAGGGAAAAATGACTCATATTTACGATAAGAACGGGAACTTCTTAAAATTCGAATACGACAAAGATGTGATTGCTTCCATCCAGGACAACAACGGTCGTCGTTTGAGCTTTAAATACTATCAAAATAAGAAAGTAAAATCCATCGTCGGTCCCAACGGTTTGATGGCGGAATACAAGTTCGCAAATTTGGATGATCTTTCTTTTGTTAAGAATGCTTGGTTGAAAACTTACACCTATGAATACGATGAGCTTCACAATCTGACCAAAGCCACATGGCCGGACAAAACTTTTATTGCCATCAAGTATGACAAGAAGAATGACTGGGTTGTGGCTTTCGCAAATCGCGAAAAATGTCTTGAGTCCTACAAATATGAATTCTCTCCTAATGACCCAAAAAATCACTACTGGTCGTCAGTGAAAAAGACCTGTGGCAAAGAAGTGATGGCAGAGAATAAATACGAATTCTGGCATCAACAACGAGCCGACGGTCAGTACTATCTTCAAAGAGTGATGACCACAGAGGGTGGCAACGTCACCGACATCACTTACCATGAGGTGTTCGGGAAGCCCGTTTCTATTCGCCGCAATGCCGACCGCGTCTCTTACGAGTACTATCCTGACGGGCTCGTGAAGGTGAAGGCCGCTCCGAATTTAAGAATGGCATTTGAGTACGATCCCAAAGTCAAAAAAGTCAGCGCGGTGAGCAGCACCTTCTTTAACGAAAAGGGGCAGAAAGTTTCCGTTAAAACCACTCAATTTAAATATGACGGAAGAGGAAATCTTGCCTTCGCACAAAACAGCGATGGTCAAAAGATTAACATGACCTATGACAATCGAGGACGTATTGCCACAATCACCGACCAGGCCAAAAAGGTCGTGAAGATTGAGTATGAAGAACGCTATGGCAAGCCTTCTGTTGTTACCCGCCCAGGGCTGGGAACTATTGTGGTCAGCTATAAACCAAACGGGGAAATCAACAAAGTGGACAGTAAAGAAGGTCCCTCCGTCGCAATGCAAGTTGCAAGCACGTTCAACAACCTGCTAGATATCATTGCCCCCGCAACAGCGGAATTATATCTATAAAGGAGAAGGTGAATTTATGAAAAGACTTTTAGCTCTTTCCATTTTGTTGGCTCTCGGATTTTCCGCTGTCGGCACCTCCTCCTGGGCTCAGGAAGGTGACTCCAAGAGAACAGTAAATCCAGGAGAAGACCCCACTGAAGCCCAATCTACAAAGCCCTATGAAGCTGATGTCGCAGCTCCTGGAATTTGTCCAGAATGTTTAGCGCGAATGAAGCACACGCGCTTAGGCGATGATACAACTTTTAGACCCAAAGGTTCGGGATCTGATGTTGGCGGCGCCAAAGAGGCTGTTAAAGAGGGCACTCGTTAGAACTGTCTAGATATTTGTCACACGATAACCTAAAAAGGGCTTTGGACATCCAAAGCCCTTTTATTTTTCCCTGAAATCCCCACAAGTTGCCTCTCGGCGTCTCAAAATGAGACGCCCCCTATGGCATGGGCGATGCAATGGATCTCCTATGAGTATTTATATTTTTATTACTCTCTTTAAAGGAGTTTTACATGACTAAACTATTGAAAGCGGCTGCCACATTGTCTCTAATTGCGTTTACGTCTGTCGCAATGGCAAACCCAAAGTGCTCGCATCGAGTTGTTTCTTCCACGAATGATCTATTTAAAAATACCAACCCGGTAAAGGTTCAGGTCGCTAAGAACACGACGCAAACAGGTCCGTCTAAAGTTAAATCCGGCGTTCGCTAGATCGAACCCGAAAACAAGATCTTTAAGGGAGAGCGACATACCCCAGTTGCTCTCCCATTTCTTTTTCAAGAACTTAGCGAATCGCCTTTTCGTGAGCGCCCTCTTGGAAACCATCCACCGTGCTAGCTACGCCGTCCTTCAAGGTTTGCCCTAGATTGCGAAGAGCCATGGCCCCCCCAGCGGCTGCACTTTGAATATATTGAGATACCGTCGATCGTTGGAGCCATCGAAACGAATGCGTTTCAATGGAGGCCCCGCCGACTTTTACTTGCATTAGCACAATCAACAGCGCTGTAAAACAAAAGCACTTCAGTACAAATTTAAGTTCTTCCATGAGTTGATTCCCCCAGATGCGGTAAAACTTTGAAAATCGCGTTGATAATTTGTTCTTTATTAAATGGTTTCGTGACGTAGTCATCAAACCCAGATTCAAGAGCTTTCTGCACCAAGGGCTCTTGATCTATGGTCGAACAACCGATGATTTTAATTTCAGGATAAAGCTCTTTCAAAGCTTTGGCGGTCTCAATTCCGTTACGAAGAGGCATCACCATATCTAGAAATACCAGCTCGGGCAGTGTGGTTTGAACAAGAGAAATACCCTCATCCCCATTGGCCGCCTCGCCGACGCACGTGCCACCTACGGAAGTCACAATGTTCTTCACCAGTTCACGCAAAAATGCAGCATCGTCAATGACGGCAAAACGTATGTTCATACGCTTTAGTATAGAATTTATAAAAACTTTTGATTAGCGGATTTTAGTGGCCCCAACGATAGCCTAGGGAAAACATATACAATGAATTTGTCACGCTCACGTTCGAAGGTGTCGCCCCCGTACTTGGGTCTGGAAGGCCGGCAGTGCCATCAAAGACATTGCGTTCGGTGCTTAAACCTAGATTCCAAATCATTTGACCTTCTCGGGTGAACTTCCACTCGCCCCCCAGGTCCAAACCGATGCGAATACTTTCTTCAGGAGACCCCGAGCTGATTGCCGCACCCGTCGCTGATTCCGTGTGCTGCAAACGCGGGAAGAAGGTTCCCCCCACCACCCAAGAGTAGTTCGCCGACGTCGGAATGCGTGCCTTTAAGCCGGCGCCAATACCTTGAGACTTTAAACGTGCCCGGGACGTATTATCACTAGGCACCGTCATCTTGTTGTCACTGTAAAGCACGGAAAATTCAACGGAGCTCGACTTGCGAGAAACTCCAAAGAACTTTCTAAAGTTCACACCCAAATCCACAAATTCATACTTCGCGGGAATTCGCGACTTGTCGGCCGCCAAAGAGTCCACATCCGCCGCTAGCGAAAACATAATCTGTCCGCTCACACCAATCAACGGTGTGAACCAGACATTCGATTTAATCTTTAGTGCATTAAAGAAACTTTGATAGTCTCTAAACGAGTAGTTGGACTGCGATTCCGTATAAGACACCACCGGCGTCAGATCAATTTCAACTCGATTGTTACGAATATCATCGGGATGAATTTGCTCACGGTAAAAATCGTAGATCTTTTCGGCTTTGCTTGAAAAAAGACTCTCTGCCTGTTCGCTGATTGTGGGCTCCTGGACCTCAACAACCTCGATCTCTTTTGGGACAGGAACTGCGTCGACCTTTTCAGCCTCTTGTTTTTTCTCTTCTTCCAGCTTTTTTTGCTCTTCCTCTTTACGGGTCTTTTCTTCGGCAGCAAGCTCGCTGGCCTTCAGGGTTCTGACCTTCAAACCATCAGAGTCAGTCACCACCGCGCCAGCTTCACCTTCGGAGGCAGGCTGACGTCCTTTATTAGAAACCTTGGGCTTTCGAACCTCATAACGGCCAGAGGAAAATCCTTCCAGACCTGTCTGCGCAAAAGTCGGAAGACTCAAAGTCATTAAAGCTGCAACAATCAAAAAAGAAAGAGACGACGTCATAAGAATTCTTTCGGCTCTCGGTCCGAATTACTTGACGCCAAATTGACGAGTTTTCCGAGGCAGGGCAGAATTAATTTATGAAATCATTTCTTCTTAGGTTTTTCCTCGTCGCGTCTTGTTTCATTTCAATATCAATTACTGCGTGGGCCCAGACCAACGCCCAGAATGTATATGTCAGCGCTGTGGATCAAGATCTGGCCATTAAGTCCATTGTTTTAGTGCCTACCACAGACAATGTTGGAGGAATCTACGCAAAACCTGTGGAAGATGAACTTCGACAACTTTTGAACGACGACAAACAGTGGTCGCTCGCCAATTTTCCCCCTGATTTAAAAATTAAATCCGAAATTTTGGACGAACGCCCCCAGGACGTTCAAAACATTCTGCAAGCAGCCCAGAGCGAAGCCGCCCTCACTTCAAAAGTTATTCGCGGCCCTCGCGGCATCTCCATCACTTTGACATTGTTTGTGGGGCGAGAAGGCTTGCCTCTTCTTCAAGAGTCTCTCACAGACTACAAAGGATTTGAGACCGCAGAGATCCGTGCGGAAGTGAAAAAACTTTTTGAGAATCTCAAATATCGTCTGCCGTTTCGCTCAACCATTCTCAGTCGTCGAGGACAGCAGGTGACCTTGAATCTGGGCAGCGCTTATGGCTTAAAGCCAGACAGTCGTGTTTCCGTCGTGCAAATTATTAAAATTAATCGCCATCCGAAATTGAAGTTTCTCATCAGCACCGAAAAGGAAGTTTTGGGTCGGGTGAAACTGTTTAAAGTCGAGCCTTATCTCAGTTTTGGTTATGTGGAAATGGAGAAAGAACCTGGCGTGATCAGTGTCGGCTCTAAAGTAATGCCGGATGAGTTTGTGAAATACTCCGTGCCCGTGACAACCCCTTCAGGCAAGGTGCTTCAAGACATCACCACTCGCCCCGACAAAGACGTTGCGTTCGGTGAAGAGCCGCAAGAGTGGCTTCCCACGATGCCACCTCAGTTTGGCAAAATCGAGCTGATGGCGGGTCTTTCCAACTACACCCAAAATGCGACACTCGTGACGTCTGGGTCCATTAGTGGAAGTAATAATCTTGCCCCCAACATCATGGCGCGAGGAGAATTGTGGCTTAATCCTGAATGGTATGTAGGCCTTCAGCTTCGACAGTCCGTTTTTTCCATTGATAACAACCTGGCAGGCTCGTCACCCAGCAAGTTGAATATGGCCATCGGTCAATATGGAGTGAACCTAGGGTATAACTTTCTTCTCACCAACGACTTCTTTGGCCCCAAACTTCAAATTGCCGCTGGTTATCTGAACACCAACTTTACCGTGGATGACAGCACACCCACAGCCTTCACGACGATGAAGTATGGCGGATTGATGATCAGTCTTGCCGGTCAGTTTCCCGTCTCTGAAGAGGTGCCGGTGGACATTGGCGGAAAGCTTGATTTCTTCCTCAATAGTGCTTTAAGCGAAAACAAAAGCAGTGGGGCCTCTTCAGATAACAAGATCAACGCCTTTAGCTTCTTTGTGGATTATAAAATGAAAACCCGCTTTAAAATTCGCGGTGAAATTCTGCTGGAAAACTACAACTCTGATTTTAGCGGAACGGGTCAACGTGCGGAATCAGCCACTAGTGCCAGCCACAAACTCACAACCCTCATGGGTGGAGTTCAGTACTTGTTCTAAACTCAATGAGACAAATAAAAAAGCCCGGGGTTTGAATCCCAGGCTTTTTAGGAAATCTTTTTTTAAAATTTCCGCGACGATGTCACCGGCGACCCGAGAGGCCGCCGACTTTATTACATCATGCCGCCCATGCCACCCATGCCGCCATGGTCAGGCATTGCAGGAGCCGCAGTCTCTTTCTTAGGAGCTTCTGCGATCATTGTTTCAGTCGTCAGCATCAAAGACGCCACAGACGCTGCGTTCGTCAATGCACAACGAACCACTTTCACTGGATCGATAACACCGTCTTTAATAAGATCAGTGTATTCGTCAGAATAAGCATTGAATCCCCAAGTTACAGACTTGTTTTGAAGAATACGATCCAAAACGATCGCGCCATCAAGACCTGCGTTGGCAGAGATTTGACGGATAGGCTCTTCACAAGCGCGCTTAATGATCACAGCACCAAATTGCTCTTCTTCAGAGAATTTAGACTTATCAACTTTTGTAGAAGCACGAAGCAAAGCTGTACCACCGCCCGCAACGATACCTTCTTCAACCGCAGCGCGAGTTGCGTTCAACGCATCTTCTACGCGGTGTTTTTTCTCTTTCATTTCAACTTCAGAAGGAGCACCCACGTGGATAACAGCTACGCCGCCAGCCAATTTCGCCAAACGCTCTTTCAATTTTTCTTTATCATAGTCAGAAGAAGTTTCTTCGATCTGAGCTTTGATAGCAGAAACGCGAGCTGTGATGTCCGCTTTTTTACCAGCGCCATCGATCACAGTTGTGTTGTCTTTGTCGACAACGATGCGTTTTGCAACACCAAGATCCGCCACAGTCGCTTGCTCAAGCTTACGGCCGATATCCTCAGAGATCACCTTCGCGCCAGTCAAGATCGCGATGTCTTCAAGCATCGCCTTACGACGATCGCCGAAACCAGGAGCCTTCACCGCACAGATGTGCAAAGTACCACGAAGTTTGTTCACAACCAAAGTTGCCAATGCTTCGCCTTCAACATCTTCAGCGATGATCAACAATTGACGGCCTTGTTTTGCAACGCCCTCAAGGATTCCGATCATATCTTTCATTGAAGAGATTTTTTTGTCGTAAACAAGAACATAAGCGTTCTCAAGAACCGCTTCCATTCTTTCTGCATTCGTAACGAAGTACGGAGAAAGGTAACCACGGTCAAATTGCATACCTTCAACAACTGTCACTTCTGTTTTAGCTGTTTTAGATTCTTCGATAGTGATCACGCCTTCACGGCCGACTTTATCCATCGCATCTGCCAACATTTGACCGATTTCTTTATCGTTGTTTGCAGAGATCGCCCCAACTTGAGCGACTTCGTTAGAGCCTTTTACTGGCTTAGACATAGATTTCAATTCATCAATAACGATGGCGACCGCTTTGTCGATACCACGCTTGATAGACATTGGGTTGTGACCTGCAGAAACAAGCTTAGCACCTTCGCGATAGATCGCTTGAGCCAAAACTGTTGCCGTCGTTGTTCCGTCACCCGCTTCATCGTTGGTCTTAGAAGCCACTTCTTTAACCATCTGAGCGCCCATGTTTTCGAATTTGTTTTCCAATTCGATTTCTTTTGCCACAGTCACACCGTCTTTAGTGATCAAAGGCGAGCCGAAAGATTTATCGATAACAACGTTACGACCTTTAGGTCCCAAAGTTACTTTTACTGCGTTCGCCAAAGTGTTCACACCTTTAAGGATGTGAGCGCGAGCGTCTTCTGAGAATGTAATTACCTTGCTCATTTTTATCTCCGTTATTTATTACTTAAAAAGAATTAGTTAAAGACACCCAAGATGTCTTCTTCGCGCATCATTAGGTACTCAGCGCCCTCAAGCTTCAACTCTGTGCCTGCGTATTTGCTGAAAAGCACTTTGTCGCCCACCTTAACTTCCAACGGAAGAATTTTTCCGTCTTCAGTCACACGACCTTTTCCAGTCGCGATGATTTCACCTTTTTGTGGTTTTTCTTTTGCCGTATCAGGGATGAAAAGTCCGCCAGCGGTTTTTTCTTCTTCCGCCATTCTGCGAACCAAAATTCTATCGTGAAGGGGACGAACGCCAATTTCGTTCTTAGCCATAGTATTGCCTCCGTTTGTTAATAACGGAGCTAATATGAATCGGCAGGATTTTAAGTCAAGGTCGGGTGTCCTAAAAATCTTGCGACACGCCGAATAATTTCAGAATTTTCAGGAACTTACTTAATTGCATCTTTGCCCACATTTGTGGCACTCACGGGCAGATCTGAGGCATGAGCTCCAAACACCGAATTTGCATAGGCCGTCATAAGCTCTGCCACTTCTTCAGGGGACAACTTACCGGCAACTTCATTAAAGGCCGATTTCTTGTCCTGAACTTTGGTCAAATAACCCACAAAATAGTCGGTCACAGAGAGGTCTTTGGCGACTTCAAGCTCATAGGTATCCTGGCGAAGCTGACGCTCCAGTTTTTCCACAGACATATCACCAGACGAAACCGCCTCTAATGAATTTTTCTGTGCAAGATTGGGGTCCATGCCTTGAGCCATAAGGCGAATAGATCTTTTCACATCAATTTGAGCCTTGATTGATGAGATTTTATTCTGAGCGACCTGAACCTTCTCCGTTTTCCACTCACGATAACTCTTCACCTCTGCCCCCGCTTTGAGGGTAAAGGCCGTCATCGACCAGAAGGCGATTAAGGGTAAAAATTTAAGAAAGCGCATGGCTCCTCCAACAAACGTCCGAATTTCCAAGGACTCTTTTTACAAGTCCCATGCCCCCCGAAAGATGGATTATCTGCAATATATTGATTTTGAGGTCGCCAAGGGGACCATTTGTGTCAGTTTGAGCCGTAATTAGTTGATCACTTTGAGACAGTAAGAGGGTAAAAAGCCTGAGGTTTTCGAGCTTTAAAAATAAAAAAACCAAGCCTTTTGGACTTGGTTTTCTTAATCACAATCTAAAAGATTGGCTCAGAAGGAGGGTGTCAAAACCCCTACTCGCAAGAGCAAAGGTATTGAAATGACTTAGAAAAGTCAAGAGCGGTTTTTCTTCTTTTTGGGCTTTTTGACGACTGGTTGGGTGAGTTGAGAGTGGGTGTCCCTAAGCCGTTTCTCGCCGGTCTTGAAATGTTTAGGGTCCAATTCAATGCCGACGAAATGCCGACCCGTTCTTAGGCAAGCCTCGCCCGTTGACGAACTGCCAGCGAAGCAGTCAAGCACGGTTGCCCCGGGCTTGGTTGAATTACGAATATAGTTTTCAAGTAAGGGGACGGGCTTGGTCGTCGGGTGGTCGTAGAGTTTTTTATCTTTCTTGTTTGTTTGGGACGAATAGACTTTGGATTTTGTGTGGTAGTCGCCGAAGAGTTTTACACCCTTCTCACGAACGAAAAGGACATATTCAAGGTTGGAGAGGTATTTGTTATTACAAGAGGGAGCGGGATTGGTTTTGTGCCAGATGAGGAGGTCCGTCCGCAGGTGGGGCTTGTTGACCTGATAGTTGACGAGCAATTCTTTTAAGAGTTTTATATTACTGAAAATGTAGAGATTGGTTTTTTCTTGGACCCGTTCAAGTTCATTGAGGACTTGAAAATCAAACCCGTCGCCGAGGGGTTCAATTTCTTTGTAGTAGGCTCGTGAGCCAAAGGCACCACCGCCACCACCTTTATCAAAAAGGTAAGGCGGGTCCATTATGACTAAATCAATTGATTTATCTGGGAGTTTCCTTAACCGTTCAAGACAGTCGTCTTGATAGAGGTCGCAGTTAAGGTTTTTGTTTTTTCCAAGGCATTTGCCGTGGAAGGACTTCTTATTGGTTTGGGTTCGTTTTTGTTTTGCCATATTTGGCAACGGGTGGGAATTGAACCCACACACCAGAAGGTGCCTTCCAAAGGCCATTGCCAGCCTGACTTCTTGAAGTCGTCAGGGGCTAAACATTAAAATGTGGTCGCTCTATATTCCTTTCTTTTCATTGACCGACATAAACAATTATCGCTCACACCTCAATTATAGTTGGTGGAAAGATAATTTAGCACAAAGGCAGTCATTTTCTTAAAAATAGTTTCTGGATTAAATAAATATCTTTGGTTTTTAATATTAAAAATTAAAACCAGTCGTCCATTACAAAAATATGTCGGCCCGAGTTCTTCTATTACAAAAAAATATTGGGAGCCGATTTCTCGGCCCCCATTTTCGCTACGAAGATTTATTAAAAAAGTCTTCGTCAGCATCATCAAGATTTTTATAGATACTGATGACCTTCTCGGCATTGTCTTCGTAGTTTGAATACGAAGCCGACTTGCCCTCACGGGTGAACTTGATTTCACTCTTTTTTGCCACAGTGATTTTGTAGAGAAAATACTGGGTCAAAAAGATTTTGATCAACCCGACCAGCGAGATCAGGATCGCCGAGTGCCAAATCACATCGGATAATTTGCCGACAATAAATTGATAGTCCATAACTTAGGCCCCTTCCCAGATATACTCGCCATTGGTAAAAATGGTGAGGATACTGATTTTTAGTTGTTTGCGATACTTCCGGTAGAAGAAGTATTGCGATTTGATTTCTCGTTTCATAACCACCTCCAAAAAAGGGCGGGGGCCCTTTTAGGCCCCCCGCTTTAGATATTTACGAGCGATGACGGCATCTAAAAACTTTTTAGAAAACATCATCACCGTTTTGTGATTTAGGAAAACCATGACGGTGTTTCCTTTCTTAGAGAGACGGACCTTCATCGGTTCTATGATTACGAGTTCGTCTTTGAACTGCCCCACTTGGAGTTGAGTGGATTTCTTTTTCATAAAAAACCTCCTTCGGTTTATGTTGTTG
>JANJTG010000523.1 GCA_024711265.1 Bdellovibrio sp.
TCCGCTTCCAGTTTCGCAAGCGGCGTGGCCGTGTCCAGCCAGCCCAGCCAGCGGCGGACGTTCGAGCGGATCATGTAGAACGGCACCTCGATCTCGGCGAAAACCTGCCAGATGATGTCGTCCTCGCAGGGCGGCTGGTCAATGCTGCTCGCCAGGATGGCCTCCGTGACGACATTCCCACAGCCGACCCACAGTTGGTAATCGCCGCGCTCGCACATCACGCACCAGCCCCAGTCTTCGGCGATAACTTCGGTGGCGTAGCCTGCCGAACCAAGCTCGACCGAGAGCCATTCCGCGAGCGACTTGCCGAAGCGTCCGGGATTGGTGGCTTCGTCCTCGGCACCCTGGAGCCGGAACTGCCTGGATCGGAAGCTGTGAACCTTGTTCATTCCAAGCAAGCGCGCTGACGGACGGACGCCAAGCTTAGCTGCTTCGGAGCCGGCTCGAAGCGTCCTGCCCACGGGCGGCCTGCGCCGCCCGCGGAGCCCCGCGTCAGGGGCAGACGCCCTGGAATACGCAGGCCACCCACTCGGGGTGGTCGATGAACGGATTGCGGTTGCCCTGGTAGGTGTAGACCGCTTCGTTGCGCAGGATTTCCTTCTCGTCTACCGGGTCCTCGGCGTGCCAGCGCAGCAGGTCCGCCAGGCGGCCCATGTAGGCGACGCTGAGGTTGCTGCTCGAGGCCTGGATCAGGCCCGGGTCGTCGGTGAGGATCAGGTTCGGCTCGGCCACGCCGGTGACGCCGTGGGTGCCGCCTTCGTAGCGCACGTCCATGTAAAGCAGCGCGCGCGCGACGTCGCCCTTGCGGTCGCCCCAGGTCTGCCAGTACGTGGTGTCGTACCAGTTGGAGTTGCCCGGGAACACGCCGCTGCCGCCGCCCGCGCCGGCGTTGGCCACCGTCACCTTCTCGACGCAGTTGCTGAGGCAGTCGGCATAGGGCTTGTTGCCGCGCGAGCTGTTGTAGCCCGAATCCGACAGGAACAGCATGTGCGTGTCGGTGTACGGGTAGTTGCCGCTGCCGTCGTTGGTGAAGCCGTAGCTCTTGGGCCAGGTGTGCTCGCGGTTGTACTCGGTATTGCCGCCGGCCGACTTCGCGTAGCTGGCGTTGCGGTACACGTCGAGGATGCGGCCCGGGTTGGTCGGGTCCTCGTCGGCGTACTCCAGGACGTCCCAGGTGTCGGTGGCCGTGGAGGTGT
>JANJTG010000542.1 GCA_024711265.1 Bdellovibrio sp.
TGGAGCCCTCACACTTCTTAAAGAAAATGCGTCGCGCATTCGCCAAAGCGGAATCCTCCATACCAACACCACCGTCATTACGAGAATAGTAGCTAATTAAATCAACTTGGGATTTATCTCGATCCAAGGATTTGTCTTTGAGATTGTAAACTAATTTCTTAATAGAGAAGCTGACTTCCCCTGAGATATTTCGCTTCTGCTCGACGGCGAACGTCGCTGTGGGAATCGATTTACCTGCCTTCTCAAGCGAATCCGGCATCAACTCATAACGTCCTTCGCCGGAGGTCGCCAGAAGACCTGGGAACATTTCTAAAGTCTCTTCCGTCGGAATAAGATTTTTCAGATTGAAGTTCTTATAAAGGTCCACGGTGTAAAACAGCGGCACGCCCTCCGCCCGCTTCACATTCACGGCGAAGTTGTCACAACTTAGGGACTTGGCCAAATCCCTATTCACACGATAATAACGGCGATAACGAATAAAACCTTTCACACCATTTTTAGTGATCGAAGGAATTTTAATTTTCGGAGATGTATCCAAGATTTCCACGTAGATACTCATGGTCCCGCCGATATAGTCAGCACTTCCTGCCTGTGAGGGAATATATACCGAATTATTGTACAAAGTGCCGGTGGCCGTTGCGGTCTCCAAAGACTCCCACTTGGCGCTTAATTTGCCTGTCTCGCCAAGGCGAACCAACTGGTTGCTAGAAAGTTCAGCGGCATAATCGTTTTTATTATTGGCCTGAGGAAGAAATGACAGATCCACCTGCAGCCCCGTATTGATAATTTTATATAGACGCAGAGTCTTAACAAAATTCTCAATCATCGCGTCTTTCAGATTCCCCGCGACCACTTTCCCTAAAGCTTGCTCGGGAACATCTCCGCCCAGACTTTCCATCAAAGCCTGCTGTAAGGCTTTTTTTGCCGTGCTTGAAAGATATTCTTTATCGCTATTCGTGTAGAAACTGACTTGCATGGGATGACGAAAGCTGTTCGTCGGAGAATCGCTTCCAAACAAATCTGAGAGCGCTTGTGTTTCCCCGTCCGTCATCAAAGGTTTGCCGCTGCTGGCGGGACCTCGAGATTCTTTATGAGTGCAGTGCAGACAGACTAATGAAGCGCCCATCACAAGAGCCCAACGCATTTTTATATTCATGATGACCATCCTAATTGTTCTGGAATTTTGCAAATTCAGCGTATGACTTATCATCTGCTTTCAAAAGCAATGACAACGAATACGGCAAATCCTTAAAGTATCGTTTTCCGTCATAGTACATGATAACGGGTTCAAAAATCCGTCTCTGTCCCACGGCCAACTGTGCGACATTGTCAGGGCTGATCGTGTAGCGTCGTAAAGTTTCCTCCAGAGGCCACTTCACGTCCGTAAAAACAACATAGGCGATCTCAGAACAAACAATACGCTCGTGTGTATGCACATCGAAGTTAAAGTCATATTCTTTTCCGATTTGAGCGACTGCTTGAAGAATCGCTTTACGACGATACTCATCGGTGATGTTTGTGCGAGTATCGCGAATCACCAAGAAGTCATCAATATTGAGGAAGTGCTCTAGGGTATTAAGTTCCACTCCGGGACGCAGAGCTTCGACAATACGATGGCCCGCACGAATCTTCGACTGAATTTTAGCGGGGATTTGATCCCACACTCTAAGATCTTTCAATTGCTCTTCCGTACCCATCCTAATCGCCACGTGGCCATAGTGACCTGGAATCATTTTGTCGGTCAGGCGAAACGGTGTCTTTTCCATCAGAATATCCAAAGGTTTCATCTCTGAAATCAGCACACTTTTTTCATCCTGAGACATGTTATAAAGACGGCCTTTGCGTGTCTCGACCAGCCCCACCATGTTTCCAAATCCCATGCTCACACCGTAAGAAACAGCTCGTGCTCCCCGCTTTCCTCGTAACGTCAGACGGTTCCAGAGATTGGCGATGGCATCCATAAATCCTGTTCCGGCTTCACCGTTTTTTACGGTCAGA
>JANJTG010000549.1 GCA_024711265.1 Bdellovibrio sp.
GGCACGGCAGCGAGCAGCGGGGTGTCGGTGGGGCCGGGGCAGACGCTGTTGACGTTGATCTTGTAGCGCGCCATCTCGCGGGCCAGCGCCTTGCCGAAGGCGATCGCACCGCCCTTGGCGCCCGAATACACCGTTTCGCCCGTGCTGCCGACGCGGCCGGCGTCGCTCGCCACGGTGATGACCTTGCCGCCCCGGCCGCGGGCGATCATGCCGCCCAGGAAGGCGTGGGTGACGGCGACCGGTCCGAGCAGGTTGAGGTCGATGACCTTGCGCCAGAAATCGGGACTGTTTTCCATGAAGGGCTGGATCTTCCCCCAGCCGGCGACGTTGACCACGATGTCGACTTCAAGGCCGTTCTCTTCCACCGCCTTGGCGAACACCCCGACCGAGTCGAGGTTGGTGACGTCGAGCGGGAAATAGACGGCCTTGCGCCCGCTTTCACGGATGGCTGCAGCGACGGCGGCGCCTTTTTCCTGGTCGAGGTCGCCGATCACTACGTGTGCTCCGGCCGCAGCCAGCGTTTCCGCCGTTGCCCGACCGATACCGGACGCGCCGCCGGTGACAACTGCCGTTTTGCCCTCAAGTCGCATTTGTTCGAACCTCCGGATTGGGATCATAGATTTCGCCGGACGAGCGCTGCGCCGCTTTGCGCTCGATCGGTGTGCTTGCGGGTGCCGTTGAATAACGGGACGGCACCGCATGTGATGAATGATCATTCAGTCAGATTTCGAAGTCAAGGAAATTTTGAGCGGCCCTGGAGTGCCGGTATTTCTGTTGTTAATAAAAGGCTTTGATCGTTGGTGTGCTTGATTTTCGAGTTCCGGCATGCGACTCTTCGGATGAATGATCAATCAGTCATTGCGGCCCAGGCGGACGTATGGCCTGGGGTATGCGCAGATGCGCTGGATCTCCCCACTCAACCCAACGAAACGAAAGGAAGCCATGATTTCCCTGAATATCGATGGAGCGGTTGCCACCGCCACGCTGTGCCGCCCCCCGGTCAATGCCATCAACGACGAATGGCTGGATCGCTTCAATGAAA
>JANJTG010000343.1 GCA_024711265.1 Bdellovibrio sp.
ACGTTCAGGGAGTGACATTTGAATTTCATGGGAATCTTATCGACGTTTTCTTAACAAGGCTTTAACAAGTTCTCAAGTTGAAACACACAAGGGACTCAACCTCAGAGCTAAAGTATTGATGTAACATTCCGATACGCAGAAGTGATCACAAGAGATGGGGATTTATGAACGTTATCATCATTTTTTTCACTCTCCTATTTTCCATGACGTCTTATTCAGCGTCTCGCGAGGAAATGGAACAGAAGATTGTGGCGGATCTTGCTGGCAGTCTGGCACAAATCAAAACTCCCGAAGAAGCATTAAGCAGAGTGCGATCACGACTGAAGCCTCAAGAGGTGGAGTATCTGCAGAGTTTGATCAGTAAAAAACTTTGGGTGGAAATGCCGACCGTTCAGAGCAATAAAAACACAGTTTTACTGAAGTTCTCTAACAACAAAACCCTTCCAGTTGAAATCGTCGATTATTGGACCGGCGAGTATGTGTTGAGCGGATACAAACTGGAGATGGATAAGTACCCTAAGTTAGAAGAGCGCATGGCATATCTGCGACGGGTGATGCAAAGCAAAGTTTTAAATCAAGACCGGCAAGGGGCGAGTTTGTTTTCCTTGTTTTTCCCTGCGGCTCACGCCTCATTGACTTGCAATAGTATCGTCAGTTCGGGTTGTCTTGAGGTCTCTATGGCGACCAGCCTGTGGTTGATAAGAACGGTTTCTGAAGAGTCACCTTTGATGCGTTGTAAAGAAAACTATTACTATAACAAGAACCAGGACATGACCAAAAAGTGCCTGGCCCAGTTTAACAATAGTCCCACCATCACCACGATTCAGGAACTCAGTGAGGTGTTAGCACAAGCTCCAGACACCTCGATAGACATCACCTGCAACAAAGGGGAAGGTCCTGATATTTGGATTAACGGCTCGGAAGTCATTCGCTTAGGGAAGGGCTTTGAGCGATCTGATTACTCTATCAGTATGGAGCAGGACAGGAAAAGCCGTCTGTCTAAGTTGCCTGAGTTGGCGATCCGTTGTTGCCAAAAGAAATCCAGTGATCCGTTGGCGGGGCACTGTGAAGAGTTTGTGACCAATCATCTAGGATCTAAAGAAAACAGAAGAAACGAATTTAAAAGTCCGAATCTTAGATTGCGAGGCAAAGAAGTCGATGGGGTTCGCTAAGCGAACTACTGTTGTGATTTGTTCGCTTGAGCCGTAAGGGAGTTGTCACGAGCGATGGCAGCGGCAACTTCCTGTTGATTGAACGGAGTCCACTCTTCACGGATGATCTTGTAAGAGTCGCCAGACTTGAGGGCATAGATCGTCTTAACCCCATAATCGACGTGTTGATCTGATTCATAGCGCTGCAAGGTTTTTACTAGCAGTTGATCGTTGTGTTGAACGATATAAGGCTGGGAAAGATGAACCTTGATGTATTCATATTTCGTTTTCAGGCCCGCTTTATGATTCTTCCAGGAGTTGAAGTTGAAGCCGGGCGCTTTAAAGTCTTTATCATAATAGCTCATGTATTTTTCAAGATCATTGTTTTCCCAAGACTGGCGCCATCCCTCGATGAAGCTATTAAGCTCCAAACGGCGTTTTTCGTGTTCTTCTTTGGAAAGATAATTGACCTGATCGAAAATCAAAATCGGTGTTTCGCGCAACTTGATGTAATCGGCAAGTTTTTTAATGACCTCATTGCGCACAACCACGCAACCTCGAGATCCGCGAGTTAAAGGAACGGAGTCCGGAATGGCGTGAAGCCAGATGCCCGAACCGGTTTTCTTTTCTCGTTGATCGAAAAGATTGGGGTAGTTGGTTGTGAAGGCCAAGGCGCCATATAAGCTGAAGGGAATTTTCGGTTGAGTCAGGCGTTGTTCGAGGAAGTAAATCCCTTCCGGAGTTCTGTGATCGTCCCGCTTGGTTTTGTTGCCGCCATTTTTTCCAATGTCGGCGGGGTACTCTTCCACTTTTTTGATTTTTTCGCCATTGCGTTCAAACACCGTCAGTTTGCGTTGTTCTTTGTCGACTAGAAGAACATAGCGAGAGAATGCTTCGGTCTCGGAAATCTGCAGAAGAGGGGCGGGAAGGACTTCCTTCGTTTCACCTTGAGACGGGGCTGGAATAGGAGACTCCGCCAAAGTTGGCAGAGAGATAAAACATAAAGCGCAGCCCGTGAGGAAAAATCTCATATTCTTAATTATGCTCCGAGAGGTCTTGTTCTTGTCAAGTGCCTGTCCTCAGATGTCCAAAGCTTGGACGTTTTTCTCAACATTTTCTGTCAATAAATGTGGTCTTAGATCTTAAGACCTTAGCCTATTTCTCCGATATCTTTCAATGACAAGAGGTTTTTATGGCTGAAAAACAAGACAAAGCTCCCGCAAAAAAAAGAGACCTAGGCAAGTTGCTGCAAGTGGCGTTTGCCGTATTAAATCTGGCGGTCATGGGAGCTGGCGGCTATATGGTTTATGCCTCGACCATGGGTTGGCAAAATCCTGCTATTACTGAAGAGATGGCGGAAAGAGAGTTGGCTTCTGTGTCTGACGAAGCCGATACAGCGCCTTTGGTTTACACCATGGACAAATTCACAGTCAATTTGGGCGGGGAACCCAAACGCACCATCCGACTTGAGGTCAACCTACAAATGTTAGGTCAAGAGGGCTTTGAGGAGGTCATGGAGCCAGAAAACCGGGCCAAAGCCCGTGACCGTATTGTCCGTCTTCTCAATGACAAAGCTTTCGCTGATTTGGATAGCATTCAAGGAAAGCTCTTCCTTAAAGACAAAATTGCGGGTGAAGTAAATGGCATTCTTCGTCGTGGTATTGTTAAGGACGTCTTCTTTTCTGATTTTGTAGTTCAATAGACCAAGGTCTGCCAAAAGTCGTAAAAGTCCTCAAGTCGTTGAATTCAAGGGTGTAGAGTTTCACACTAGAAATCATTGAATAATCAACGAAGGACATCTCTATGAAAAAATGGATTTCCGCATTGGTGTGGGGACTTTGTTTTTCTGTCTCTGCGCAAGCCGTCGAGCCTGTACCCAATAAACCTGAAATCAAAGAATCCCTGGGAGCCATCAAAGGATGGGCTTCGCAAAATGATTTGAAGATCAGTTTGCCGGTGACGAAGTTCACCTTGAATAACGGGTTGACCGTACTTCTGTTAGAGGATCATGCGGTCCCGATGGTGAGCTACCACACGTGGTATCGTGTGGGTTCTCGAGATGAATATCCTGGAGTGACCGGGGCGGCTCATATGTTGGAACACATGATGTTTAAAGGAGCCAAGAAGTACGATGGCAAAGCCTTTGATCGGATTTTCCACGAAAATGGCATTACCAATAACGCCTTTACTTCAAATGATTACACCGGCTTTTATGAAAATCTTCCCAGCTCCAAGCTAGAGCTTGTTATGGATATGGAAGTGGATCGTATGAGTTCTTTGGCGTTAAATCCCGACGACCTAAAAAGTGAGAAAGAGGTGGTCAAAGAAGAGCGACGTTGGCGTATTGATAACAATCCGATGGGCTTGTTGCGAGAGCTGATGATGGGCACTCTGTTTAAAGTGCATCCTTATAAGTGGCCTGTGATCGGCTATATGAAAGACATCGAAAACTACGATGTTGAAAAGCTGCGTTTCTTCTATAATACCTTCTACGTTCCGAACAATGCTGTTCTGGTCATTGTGGGTGATTTCAAAACGTCAAAAGTGAAGAGCCTTATCGAAGACTATTATGGAAAATTGCCATCGCGTCCTTTGCCTGAAAGAAAGTACACGATGGAACCGATGCAAAAGGTTCAGCAGAATGCCGTTTTGAAGAAAGACGTGCAAAACAGCTCGTTCGTGGTGGCTTTCCAAAGTCCTCGTCAAGGGGATCCAGAGATGTATGCTCTGGATTTGGCTGCAAATATCCTGGGTTATGGCACTTCCAGCCGCCTGCATAAACGTTTGGTTTATCAAAAAGAAATCGCGACTTCGGCATACGCCTACAACTTCGCGATGAAAGACGCCGGGATCTTGGGTGTTGGGGTGAATATGAAGCCCGGATTGAGCACTCAAGAGGCGTTGGACATCGTTTACAACGAAATTTGGAAATTGCGTAATCAAAACGTCACGGATCACGAATTGGAGAAAGCCAAAACTCAAGTCATGAAAGATCTTGTTGATAGCCTTAAAACCATGGATGG
>JANJTG010000552.1 GCA_024711265.1 Bdellovibrio sp.
GCACCGTGGATGTCTCTCCAAATTTTATTGAGTGGAGCAAAAGGAATTTTGAGCTCAATGGCCTCAATCCCGAACAGGAAAACTATGAGTTTTGGGCACAAGATTGTATCTTGTTCTTAAAGGGCACCATTCGCAGAAAAAGAAAATTTGGCCTGATCATCTGTGATCCCCCCTCTTTTGGGCGATCCAAAAATGGCGTCTTTTCCATCAGCAAAAACTTTGATGAGTTGCTCATCAATGCCATGTACTGTCTTGAGCGCAACGGTTTATTGCTTTTCTGTACGAACTATGAAAAGTGGACCACCGGAGATATCCATTTGCGCTTGAATAAACTCAAGCGGGAGTTTTCATTTAAGATCCTCCCGGCGCCGGCTCAAGGACTCGATTTCGAATTGCCCGATCAAGAGCCCTTGATGAAGTCGATCATTCTGAGAAAGAGTTAAGCCGATTCATTCTTATTTCCCTGTAAGAACTCATTGAGGTTATCAAAAACCATCCGCAAGGATTCCGCCTGATGGGAAAGTTCACTCGAACTTTCTTGCACACTGGCGGCCAAGGCGGCATTTTGCTGAGTCACCTGATCAATACTGTTCATTGAGGTGGAAATCTCTCGAGTTCCCACGGCCTGTTCCTTTGACGCATCGGCGATGGATTGATTGATTTGGGTCGTCTGCTGAATGGACTTCACAATCGACGCCAAAACAGCTCCGCTTTGATCGGCTTCCTCGCGACCTCGATTCGCCACTTCCACAGTTCCCTGAATCAAAGAAGAAATTTCTTTCGCCGAAGTCGAACTCTTCAACGCCAAAGTCCGGACGGCATCGGCTACAACAGCAAAGCCCTTCCCTTGCTCTCCGGCGCGGGCGGCTTCGACGGACGCATTTAACGCCAGCAGATTGGTTTGAAAAGCAATATCCTCGATAACAACTGTGATCTCGGAAATACGCTCGGCTCGCTCCGCCACTGTTCTCATCGAATCGATCAACTGAGAAATCTTCTGAGATCCCTTCATCGCCGCTTCCGTATTTTCTAACGACAACTGGTACGCCTTCTGCGCATTACTCGAATTTGTATCCACCATCGATG
Organism: Bdellovibrio sp.; assembly: GCA_024711265.1. Taxonomy (GTDB): domain Bacteria; phylum Bdellovibrionota; class Bdellovibrionia; order Bdellovibrionales; family Bdellovibrionaceae; genus Bdellovibrio. The sequence continues at coordinate 1,087 of JANJTG010000552.1, forward strand.
ACACTTCGGCCAACGAAGCCACCGTCTGTTCCAACGAAGCAGCTCCTTCGGAGGCACCTTTTGACATGCGGTCAGAAGATCCCTTCAACTGCCCACTGCTATCAGCGATGATTTTTGAACTGACTTCCATTTTTTCACTGATATTTTTCAGAGTCACCATCCAGCTATTTAAACCAAAGAAGCTGACAATCCCAATCAGTAAGCACACGACAATGCCAATCCCGATCAGAGTCCAAATCATCGACCAGACGGGAGCAAAAATTTCGCTAGAATCTTTTTCGACCACTAAAACCCATTTTTCCCCAAGAAAGTCGACGGAAGAAGAAAACGCCATGGTTTTCCGATCAAAAGGATTTTTGTCCTGCACAATCCCTTCTTGCCCTGAGACGGCTTGTGAAATCGCAGCACTACTTAGTTTAACACTTTCAAGAATACTTTTTTCGGCCTCTAACACCTCTTTGCCACTTTTGTACGACGTGCGCAAAGTCTGATCCCCGCCAAGCAAGTAGGAAACTCCCGTGTCTCCCGCGCCAAATTTCCACGCTGCAATTTCAGAAATGATTTCCATATTAATTTTGGAAATGGCCACCCCTAAAACATCGCCCTTCTTCACACCATCCGCCGCATGATCAAACTCTGCCAGTTTTGTCTGACACAAGAACGCCACCCGCTTCTTGGTAATGGGATTGACACCAATACTTGAAAAAACGATCTCTTTATTTTTCGCATCGCGGGCCTTTCGGTAACATTCCCCGACGCGAAGATCTTTGAACGATCCATTGACAAGATTTTTTCCCAAGAAGACGGAATCGTCTTTCGTCTTTGCCAATGAAAAGATCACCTGCGCATTGGTAGAGACCAGGATGAT